>JAGGXJ010000020.1 GCA_021163105.1 Syntrophobacterales bacterium | reverse complement strand
TAGAAAGGCCGGAACAGCGGTAGTAATTGTTACTATGCCGGATATCGGGGGCGCGGAGTATAACGATTATGCCACCCGTCTATACAGCGCGTGGGGAATAGGGAAAAAGGGCGAGGACAAAGGGGTTCTGATCTTTGTGACTGTCAAGGAAAGAAAAATGCGCATAGAGACCGGGTATGGCGAGGAAGGCATTTTGCCCGACGGCCTGGTAGGCGAAATCCGCGACAACTATATTGTACCCTATCTAAAGCAGAATAAATACGGGGAAGGCTTACTAAACGGTACCCTTGCCGTTGCTCAGGTCATTTCCAAGAATGCGGGCATCAAGCTTACCGGTCAAATGCCAGTGAAAGCCCCTGCTAAGAAAAGTCGTTCCGGCCTTGGCTTTCTTCCGATTCTACTGATTATTGCTTTTTTCATGTTTTCATCCAAGCGCCGGGGCGGGTCATGGCTTTTTTTTCTGCCCTTGCTCCTGGGCGGAGGAAGAGGTTACGGTGGCGGGTCCGGTGGAAGTTTCGGCGGGTTTAGCGGCGGGTTTGGAGGTTTTGGCGGAGGCATGAGTGGCGGGGGCGGCGCTGGACGGGGGTTTTAATCCTGGACATTCTGTCGATCTTTAATATTACGGAGGAAGTCGGAAAGATGGCAAAAATAAACAAACCAGAAGAAATATTTCCTGATATCACTGAGGATTACAGAAAAATATATGGCGATGCCCTCATATCAATTATTCTTTACGGCAGCGCGGCGGGGAGAGACTACAGACCGGGGAAATCGGATATGAATTTCATGATAGTCCTTTCCGAAGAGGCCATAGACCATCTGGATAAGGCGATTGAAACGGTTTCCAGGTGGCGGAAGAGGAATGTGGCAACCCCGCTGTTCATGACAGAATCGTATATTATCTCTTCGCTCGATTCCTATCCACTCGAATTTCTCAATATGCAAAAGGAGAATATCCTTGTCTATGGGAAGGATGTGCTGCAAGACATATCTTTCGAACCACGCCATTTGAGACTGCAATGTGAACGTGAGATCAAGGGGAAATTGCTTCTTCTGAGAGAGAGATTTCTGGAGACAGGAGGAAAATCCGGGATGATAAAGAAATTAACCGGGGAATCGATAACCGCCTTTGTTTCTATTTTTGGGGGACTCCTCTATCTCAAGGGTGTGAAAATTCCCCCTTCCAGACGGGAAATTGTGGAAGCGCTTGCCCGTGAAATTCCGGTTGACGGGAATGTTTTTATGAATTGTCTGGACATAAAAGAAGAAAAGGGGAAATTTAAGTCCTCCGAGATAAGCGATATCTTCAAGGCTTATCTTGTAGAGGTAAGAAGATTGTGGGAATTTGTTGATGAATTAGAATAGGGGAAAATCCAGGTTTTTATTTAAACAACAGGGAGGAGTATACAAATGACGAGAGGTAAGAAAAATCTTTTAATTACGGTGGCGGTGATAGCCGTGGTTTTGTTGATGTTTTATTCCAGCATAAAGGGTGCTTACAACAATTTTGTAACGCTTGACGAAGGGGTGAAAGCATCGTGGGCTCAGGTGGAAAATCAGTTGCAGCGGAGGTATGATCTTATACCAAACCTTGTGGCGACTGTGAAGGGTTTTGCCAAACAGGAGAAAGAGGTCTTTATAGATGTTACCGAGGCCCGGGCGAAGGTGGGAGGAGCGAAGAACATTCCCGACAAGATAGCGGCAAACAACCAGTTGACGGGTGCCTTGAGCAGACTACTCGTCACCGTTGAACGCTATCCAGATATCAAGTCAAACCAGAATTTTATCAGGCTTCAGGATGAGCTGGCCGGTACGGAAAACAGGATAGCCGTTGAGCGAAGACGCTACAATGAAACTGTGAAAACGTATAATGTCAAGATCAGGACATTTCCGTCCAACATCATGGCGGGAATGTTTGGATTCACCAAAGCGGAGTTTTTCGATGTTCCCGAATCCGCCAAAGGAGTTCCGGAAGTCAAGTTTTAGGAGGCGCTGTCATGCTGTCTTTTTTGCCGCCATATATTCTGGGTGTTGTATCGATTGTGATTGTAGCGCTGAACACGCTTTTTTTTATGATACCCGTCTATATCCTGTCGCTGTTGAAGTTTATCATACGTCTGCCTGCCTGGCAGCGGGTATGCGCGCGCATGCTGATGAGAACAGCCACAGGCTGGATGCGGGGGATCATATTTATACTTAAGCTGACGCAGAAAATTTCGTGGGATGTGGAAGGAATAGATGACCTGAGTCTCGATGAGTGGTATTTCGTCAACAGCAATCATCAGTCCTGGACGGATATCATTGTCATGATCAAGATATTTACCGGTCGCATTCCTTTCCTGAAATTTTTTCTCAAGCAGGAACTCTTCTGGATACCCATGCTTGGGACTGCGTGGTGGGCGCTGGATTACCCATTCATGAAGCGCTATTCAAAGGAATTCCTTGAAGAACATCCCGAGCTTCGCGGTAAGGATCTGGAAGTGACCCGAAAGGCGTGTGATCGATACAAACATTCGCCCGTTTCCATACTGAATTTCATTGAGGGGACGCGGTTCAGACCCAAAAAACACGAGGAACAGAACTCTCCCTACCGTCACCTTCTGCGTCCGAAGGCAGGAGGGTTCGCTTTTGCCATCAGCGCGATGACAGGGAAGATAACCAATATGCTTGACGTAACGGTAGTTTACCCCGGAGGCCCCGTCACCTTCTGGGGACTTCTCTGCGGGCGTCTCTCCCAGGTTATTGTAAGAGTGAAAAAGCTTATAATACCGGAGGAATTTCTATATGGAGATTATCAAGATGACCCCGATTTCAGAGAACGGTTTCAAGCCTGGGTGAGTAGATTGTGGCACGAAAAGGATGAACTGATAGAGACTCTTATGAGAGAGGATGAAATCGCTAAATAATATAACTACTCAGGTTCATGGTTCACGGTTGAAAAACTGTTGGCAGGTGGTTTTGAGTTAATGGTTACCAATATCTGAACCCTTGAACCCAATAACCTAAGTAATTACTAAATAACAGAAATAACAGGGGTCGGGCACTGAGATCCCTGAGGACACTGGATTGCCTGTAAAAGTTGCTATTATTGCCCCGCCATATCCTCTTGAGGAAGCTCCCGCGCCGCCGCTGGGTGTCTCTTACGTAGCAGCCGTGTTTGAAGCGGCTGGCTGTCATGTAAAAATTATCGATTACATCGTATCTCGCTACACACCTCAAAAGTTGAAGAAAGAGCTTGATGCTTTCGAGCCGGATGTTATCGGTTCCACCTCTGTAACGATGAACTTTCCCGCGGCCGCGGATATAATAAGGACCGCGAAAAGACACAGGCCCTCTATGATGACTATGATGGGCGGCCCCCACGTGTCATTCGATGTTGAGGGTACCCTTGAAGCATATCCGGAGATAGACATGCTGGTTGTGGGGGAGGGCGAGAAAACCATCATGGAACTTATCCCCCATCTGATGAATAGGGGCAAATGGCCGGATATAAAGGGACTCGCGTTCCGGCGGAACGGCGAAATTATTGTCACAGGGTCGAGGAAACTGATAGACGATCTTGATTCCATTCCCATGCCGGCGCGGCATTTGCTCCCCATGTCGAGATACCGGGCGCTTGGTTTCCCTGTCAGTATAATAACAAGCAGGGGGTGTCCGAATGCGTGCATATTCTGTCAGGGAAGACGCATGGTGGGGAGAAAGGTTCGCTACCGAAAGGTGGAATATGTCATGGACGAGGTAGAGCGGATACTGTCGTACGGCATTTCCAGGATAAATATAGCGGACGACCTTTTTACATCGAATAAGGCAAGGGTTCGCGAGATATGTCGAGAAATCTTAAAACGCGGGTTTGATTTCAAATGGAGCGCTTTTGTGCGGGTTAATACTGTTGATCGGGAGATCCTTGAACTTATGCGGGATGCCGGGTGTGACGGCGTCAGTTTCGGTATAGAATCCGGTAATCCGGAGATGCTGAGACGTGTGAAAAAAGGCATTACTCTTGACCAGGCAAAAAATGCAGTCAGAATGTGCAAAGAAGCGGGAATCCCGGCTCACGCATCCTTTATGGTGGGTCTTCCCGGAGAGTCGTTTGAAACCCTCAGAAACACGCGGGAATTTTCACAAAGTCTCAATATACCCTATGGCTATCACTTTCTCGTGCCCTTTCCCGGAACTACCGTGCGTGAAAAGATTAAGGAATACGATCTTGAAATCCTGACTGACGACTGGACACGTTATGACGCGAACAGTGCTATTGTCAGGACATCAGCGCTTTCACCCGAAGATATTGAAGGATTTGTGGCGGCATTTGACAGGGAAATAAATGATGAATGGGAAAAACAGGTTCGCGATTACAAAGAGGGAAGGGGATTGCCTGAGGATAACTTCGAGGTTGAAGGACACTTCAGGATGCAGCTTGTTTACAGACTTTTGTCCGAAGATCTGGTCGAGACCTGTGGTCGTTTTCCCATGAATAGTGTGTCTGATAATGGAACAGTCGGCATGCTGTGCGGAAAAATCGAAGAGATAACCGGCTTTGATCCTGGGCTGGTTCGCAAGACCATAGAGGATTTTATCGATGCCGGCTACATCAAGCTGGCGCGCAGAGAAAACAGTCTTGCGTGGTACTGGACACATAACAACAAAGTTGACGTAAATTAGGGACTGATCTCTTTTCTTTTCAAAACTCCCAGGGTATCTATCATTGGTAGTTCGGTGAAAAGGCCGGAGGCGAGTGCCATATTATATATGTGCCGGGGCGCCTGACCTCCCTTTGACGGGTCGGGAAAGATGTCATGGATTACGAGAAATCCTCCAGGAAGGATATGTGGAGCCCAGCAGTTATAATCGGCAATGGCTGCCTCGAATGTGTGACCGCCGTCGATAAATACCATACCTAACGGTGTGGCCCATGATCCGGCGACGACTTCCGATCGGGCAACTATGGGAATTACCGTGCCTTCCAGCCCGAGGTCACTTATGGCCTTTCTAAATATCCTGAAGGTGTCTATCAGACCGGTTTCCTGATCCAGGAGATCCGGATCAAAATATTCTTCTCCCGGCTGTTGTTCCTCCGATCCTCTGTGATGGTCAATGGAAAAAAGAATGCCCCCATTTTCTCTGCAACCCATACCAATGTAAGAAGCGGTCTTCCCGCAGTAGCTTCCGATTTCCAGGCAGGGGCCTATGCTGCTTGCCTCTTTTGCCAGTTCATAGAGACGCATGGCCTCCTCCCGAGCGATAAATCCCTTTATTTCCTTCAGTTCAATATCTTTTATATTCATATATTTTCAGATTCTCCTCCAATTTAGTCGGAGAGTCGGAGAACAAGGTTCAAGGTTGTCTTTCTTCCTTTCACTCGAATCCTTGGCCCCCTTTTTTTCGCCGGCTTTATACGCCGCGAATACTGTGTAGAGCTTTACAAGAGATACCCCATGCGGTCAAGCGAAAAATCCAAAACAAAAAAGGGGTTGCATTGGTATGCAACCCCTTGAAATAAATGGTGGGTCAGGGCAGAATCGAACTGCCGACACCGGGATTTTCAGTCCCGTGCTCTACCGACTGAGCTACCGACCCACAACATTATGTCTGAAGAACGTCTGGTTTCTATCCAATCCCGATTCTTTTGTCAAGTGTTTTTGCCATTGAACCGGGCTTCTTTTGGCGCGCCATACCCATGCTCTTTTCCATATTTGGTGTTCCTGTCCGAATAGTTGTCAAAGGTCGGCCCGAACGATTCACCCGGCGGAACCGGACCGTTTATCTCCTGATATCTGTGGGTTTTGATTACGTATGTTCCTGCTATCTTGTCGTGCCACCCCTGATTTCTGCCGTCGAATACGACCCATATAAACCCCAGGAAGAATGGCAGTTTGGATATTATGTATCCGACCCACCTCAGAAAGGCTATTCCGAAAGTCACAGGTTTCCCATCTGTACGCACAACCTTGAGGCCAAGCAGTTTCTTTCCCGGCGTCTGGCCTGTGGTGCCGTAAAAATATATAAAATAGGCCGCGTTGATCAAAACGGCCATACCATAATAGGGAAAAAATACGGCGTATATCAATGCCGAAGATGTATCTGTCAGATACATGGAATCGTAGTGAAATGGAACGATAAGATTTCCTATCAGGAACAGGATGATGGTGAATATGTACAGTATAATCATATCTATTGAAAGCGCAACAAATCTTTGCCAGAATCCGCCGTAGAAAACCGTCATTTGATTATCTCCTTTTTCTTTCAATCTGCCGGCACACCGAATACCCCTTTTTCGTACTGGAGGATAGAGAGTATGGCAAGGGGGGCAGTCTCGGTTCTCAAGATAAGTCTCCCCAGACTTGCGGCAATGAAACCGCACTGCCGGGCCTTTTCGATCTCTTCCCATGAGAATCCGCCCTCAGGGCCGATGACGATAAAAAAGCTGTCTGCGCCGGTGTGTTTTTCATCCGTCAATATTTCCCTGATTCCCAATTTTTGCTCCGCCTCCCATAGAATTATCCGGAGATCATGCCCCTCCGATACGCTCAACATTTTATCGAAAGAGACTATCTCGCTCACCTCCGGCACATCTCCCCTGCCGCACTGTCTGGATGCCTCTATGGCTATCTTGCGCCATCTTGCTGTTTTCCCTGTGGCTCTTGCTCCTGTCAGTCTGGGTATGGATCTTGAGGATGTAAAGGGCACGATCCGGGTTGCACCCAGTTCCGTGGATTTCTGAATGATCATTTCTATTTTACTTCCCTTGGGGAGCGATTGGGCGAGAGTTATCCGCGTGACAGGCAGCTTGATGGCCTCTTTTCCGATTATATCCAGACAGACATTATGGGAGTAAAAATCTCTGATGACGGTTCTGTATTCGTGCCCCATGCCGTCAAAGAGTATCAGTTCATCCCCTTTCCTGAGCCGCAGGACATCCTTTATATAGGCAAAATATTCTTTGCCTAATTCAGAAGATATTCCCTCTCTAAGTTCCTGTGGGTTGTAAATTCTTGGTATTGCCAATCGCTGTCTCCGTGTGCCTGTTTTTCCTATCCTGTTTTCTTGAAGGTATGACAGACCCATTCATTTTTGCTTCTTGTTTCATACAGCACAGTCTCTCCGTTGCAGAATATTTTCTCCACATCTTTCGCGTCCTGCTCTGTGATCCCCGATGCTATAATATATCCGCCGGGCTTTGTTAGAGATATAAGGTGCGAGTGAAGTTCTATAAGTGCCCCTGATATCAGATTGGCCGCTATCAGATCGAAGCTGCCTTTGTACAGCGCAATGTCGCGATTGATAATCTCAACCCGGTCTTCGACCCCGTTTATAACGGCATTTTTGCCTGCTATCTTGACGGCCTTTGGATCTATATCTATGCCTGTTATCATGCGTGCGCCGAGTTTCGCGGCACATATGGCAAGGATGCCTGTGCCCGTTCCGACATCCAATATATCATACTTTTCCCGCTCGCTGGTTTTCAGTAGTATATCCTCGATAGCCATAATGCACATCATGGTGGAAGAATGTTGCCCTGTGCCGAAGGCCATTCCGGGATCTATATCAATGACAATATCGTGACCGGCAGGGGAATACCTTTCCCAGGTTGGTTTTATTATTATGTTATTACTCAGCCTGAGAGGTTTAAAATATTTTTTCCACTGTTCACCCCAGTCGGGATCGATTATTGTCGTTGTGGAAAATTGTGGTTTTTCCATTCCGGGAAATAATGAGGACAGACTATCGATATAGGTTTCAATGCCGGCTGTCTGTTTTTTTATGTTGTGACTCCACGGAAGATAGGCTTTTATTTCTTCTTGAGTGAAAGCCTTAATGTTGTTGAATCCCGACTCTTCGGGCCCATGTTTCACTTCCTGAAACACACCGTCTGCCCCCATCTCTTCCAGAAAGTTTGACAACGCGTCAACCAGTTCCGGCGGTGTCAGAACGGTTATCTCGACCCATTTCTTTTCTGTCTCCGACATGTCTTGCCTCCTGCCGTTTAAACTATCATCCATTTACCGATATTTCAAGCAACTTGAACTTTCACGGTCTTCATGATAGTTGTTTTTCTACTTTATCAAAAGGATGGAACAAATGAAATTTTACCCCATAAGTCTTGATGTATCGAATGAAAAATGTGTCGTCGTGGGTGGTGGAGATGTTACCGAAAGGAAGGTGATAAGGCTTCTCGAATGCGGCGCCAGGGTTGTTCTTGTTGGGAAAACAATAACCCCGGGACTGCGTGCGATGAGGGACGAGCAAGATATAGAGCATATACCCGAAGACTACAGTAAAGAACATATAAAGGGCGCCTTCCTGGTGATAGGGGCAACCGACCGGGACGATGTCAATGAAAAAATCTACCGCGATTCGCGCAGTATGGGAATGCTGGTGAATATTGTGGATGAGCCCGCCAGATGCAATTTCATAGTACCCGCAATTTTTCGTCGGAAAGATCTCCTGATAGCCATATCAACCGGGGGGAAAAGTCCTGCGCTGGCCAGGAAACTGAGGGAGAAGATGGAAGAGAAATATGGCCCCGAATATGGCATTCTCCTCGATATCATGGGTAATCTCAGGCGGAAAATAATTGCCCGCGGGAGGACATCGACGGAAAACAAAAGAATATTTGAATCCGTGCTGGATTCCGATATACTCCGGCATATCAGAGAAGAAGAATGGGACAAGGCAAGAGAGATCGTCAGAGATCACACCGGCGAGACGATGGAGCTGTGAAATTTTGAAGAGAAGGGGTCAAGGATTCAAGGGGGCGAGTGAAACCGGAAACTGGAAACTGGAAACTGGAAACCACAAAAAAAGGTTTGAGGAGTCGACTCTGTCAAGGTTTATAACACTCAGGTGAATTTATGGAGATAATGTTTTTCAGGATCGCACTTGTTGCTTACTTCGTGAGCACGGCAGGATATATCATCTCGCTCTTCGTCGGGAGAGTAAGGGTGGCGAAGGTCTCGATGTGGGTGTTTTCTCTGGCATTCGCCCTGCACACGGTCTATATCGCTATTCAATGGATGGGAGCGGCGTCTACACCGACGGCTAATATCTATGGCTCACTTTCATTTGTTGCCTGGGCCGTTTCGGGTGCATATCTTGCCTTCCAGACAAAGACAAAGACGCGGGTGCTTGGCGTTTTTGTGTCTCCCGCGGTTCTGGTGATGATGATAGCGGCATCTGCCGGATTGATGGACGGAGTTTCCCTTCCTTCCGCTCTGCGCGGACCCTGGGTTCCAGTTCACGTAGTGCTTTTACTTACCGGAGGTGCTCTTTTCGCGCTTGCGTGCCTGGCGGGAACAATGTACCTGCTGCAGGACAACCTGATAAAGAGTAAAAAGGTGCGTGGTTTCAGCGGGCTGCTTCCATCCCTGCGGGATCTTGACAGGATAAATCATATATGTATTATTTGGGGATTTCCGTTGCTGACACTCGGCATTATTGCGGGATCAATATGGGCCCGGACCGTCTGGGGAAGTAGCTGGCATTGGGATCCGAAACAGATATTTACCGCAATCTCCTGGGTTATTTACGCCACCCTGGTTCACCAGAGAATGATCATAGGATGGAAGGGGAAAAAGGCGGCCCTTCTGTCCATAATTGCCTTTGCCGGACTTCTCTTCGCCTTTATCGGCGTAAATGTTTTTTTTGTAACGATACACAATTTTTGATTATTATTCCGGCAACAATATATATCCAGCCGTCATTCCCGCGAAAGCGGGAATCCAGAACTGGCCTGGATGCCGGATCAAGTCCGGCATGACACTTGATTGTTTAATTGCCGGAGTAATACTGCAGGATGCGGAGAAGATGAGCATAGTCCTCCTGGGAATAAATCATAGAAGCGCCCCCCTGAGCATAAGGGAGAAATTGGCCATATCATACGGGGAAGAGGAGAAAGCTCTCGGGGAATTGAAGAATATTCCGCATGTCAGAGAGGTGATGTATCTTTCCACCTGTAACCGGGTTGAAGCGTTGGTTAACATGAAGCCCACCGACACGGTCGTGGAGGAATTGAAAGCGTCTATCACATCGCGCGGCAACCTTTCTCCTGAAGAAATGGGAAAATGTCTCTATGTGTATCGCGATGAGGATGCTGTGCGCCATCTTTTCAGAGTTGCGTCAAGCCTTGATTCCATGATCATGGGAGAGCCCCAGATCCTGGGACAGGTCAAGGAGGCCTACCGTCTGTGTGTGGGGCAGAAAACCTCCGGAGTTATATTGAATAAACTGCTTCACCATGCCTTTTCCGTGGCAAAAAGAGTAAGGACGGAGACCGCTATAGCAAACAATGCGGTCTCGGTGAGTTTTGCCGCGGTTAAACTTGCCAAAAAGATATTCGGCACGCTTGACAGAAAAAAGGTGCTCCTTGTCGGCGCGGGTGAGATGGCGCAGCTTGCGGCCAGGCACCTGATGGACAATGGGGTTGACGAGATAATCTTTACCAACCGTACTTACGAAAATGCGGTAAAACTCGCGAATGATTTTCACGGCCTCCCGGTTGAGATTGAACTTCTGGAGGAGAAACTTGGAGACGTGGATATAGTGATAAGTTCCACGGGTTCCCCGGATTGTATTATATCCGGCGAGATGGTTACGATGGCCCTGCGCAGGCGTAAAAACAGGCTGATGTTTCTTATCGACGTTGCGGTGCCGAGAGATATTGACCCTGCCGCGGGAAAAATTGACAATGTGTATCTGTATAACATTGACGATTTACAGAGAGTGGTTGACGAGAATCTGGAAAACCGTCTTAACGAGGCGGAAAAGGCGGAATCCATCATTAATGAAGAGGTTGCCAGATTTTCCGAATGGTTCGCAGCACTCGAAGTTGTTCCCACGATAGTAGATTTAAAGAACAAGACCGAAGACATAGTAAAGAGAGAGATGAAAAGGTCTCATTCGTGGATGAAAAATCTTGGCGGGGAGGAAAGAGAAAATATAGACATACTCGTTAACTCCATTGTGAACAAGATACTGCACGATCCCGTCGTTGGTCTGAAGAAAGAAAGCCGAGATGGTGAGGCTGACTCCTATGTAGCAGTAGTAAAGAAATTGTTTAAACTAAAATAAAGCAGGGAAAATCTGCATGGATAATTTTAACTCGATAAAAACCGATTTTCTTCAAATAAATGATGAGTTCTTGTCTCTTTTCAATACGGCGAGGTCAATTCCGGGAGTATCGCCATTTCCTTTTGATCAATGGGAAAAGGTCGGACATGTCATAGAAAAACAGATTAATGAAGACACACTGAAAATAGCCGTGGTAGGAGCCATAAAATCAGGTAAGAGTACTTTTATAAACGCGTTTTTAGAGGGAGATTATCTTAAGCGGGGCGCCGGAGTTGTAACATCGATAGTTACAAAGATAAGGAAAGGTTCAACCTTGACAGCATCTCTCTTTTTTAAAACATGGGATGAAGTAAATGATGAGATGAAAGAGGCAATGATTCTTTTTCCATCCCTTGAACGGAATTCTGATGATCATCAATTTGACATCAGGCGTGCAGAAGATCGAACAGGACTGAGAAGAGCATTGAAATCCCTGAGTGTTGAGAAACGTATCTCCCGGGGGACTCTTGATGCTAATGGTGTTCTACTCGCTTCTTACTTGAAGGGATATGAACGGATAAGGAAAGAACTTTCACGGGATGGAGAGATCCAGAGATTTGAAGGAACGGATTTCAGCAAACATAAGAATTTTGTGGGTGATGATTCACTTGCAGTATATCTGAAAGACCTTGAACTGCGGATTCCCGGAGTTAACAATCTTGATGACAACATTGAAATCGCGGATTGCCAGGGAAGTGATTCTCCAAACCCTCTCCACCTTTCAATGATTCAGGACTATCTTATAGGAACCCACCTGATTATATACCTCGTGAGTAGCAGAACGGGTATACGCGAGGCGGATATCAAGTTTCTCTCCATAATCAAAAAAATGGGTCTCATGGAAAACATCTACTTCGTTATAAATTGCGATCTAGGCGAACATGATGGACTCGATGATTTAAAAACCCTCGCCAACAGAACCTTGGAAGAAATATCCGTGATCAAACCCGGGCCACAGATATTTACTTTTTCCACCCTCTTTAACCTCATCCGACAGCTCGGAGAAAACACTTCCCATAAAAATATGCTCAGGGCAGAACAATGGAAAGACGAAACGGAACTCAGTACATTTTCCGACAGGGAAACCGAAAGGTTTTTTGCCCTCTTCGGCGAAAAGCTTACCCGGGACCGATTTAGCCTTCTGTTAAAGAATCACCTTGAACGTTTTGCGCTTATGGCAGCCGGGCTCCATGACTGGATCAGGATCAATCATAGTATTCTAATAAAAGATACCGAAGGAGCTATGAAAGTTCTTCAAGAGATAAAAAATGTTCAGGCACAATTGACCCAGCTGAGATCGCTCATCAGCAACACGATTGACACGGCATCACGGGAAACAAAACTCGATGTCTGGAAAACTGTAGACCGGTTCTTTGATGCACGTGGCGGAAACCTGGTCAAAGATATCCGGGAACACATAAGGAACTATAAAGTCGACTATCAGGCAAGTGAGGATGATGTCGATGATTTAGGTTTTTCAACCACGCTGTACGAGATATTCCAGGATTTCAAACGCGACGTCGATCTCTTTATGGCTGAAGTGATCAATCCTCAATTGATTCAACTCACCCGTCAGGAAGAAATAAAAGTTGACGTCTTCCTTGCTGATATTGCCGCCTCTTACGATTCCCTGATGGGAAATGCGCTTCAAAAATATGAAGAGGCCCTGGAAAGCGTGGGAATATCATCGAGAAAACATACATTTGACGAGATATATTCGATAGATCTGGAAAACTTAAAAAAGAGAATCAAATGTAATGTTCCAAAGCTTGTTTCGTCGCTTCGCTACACTGCAAAGATTCGGACTGAGGCTATCATGCGTCTCAAATATTACAATTTGATCAAATTCATAAAAAAAATATTGAAGAAGGATATTCAGAACGAAAAAGCAGGAGAGATACTCGCACTGAAAGATGGTGTGCAGAGAATCAAGAAAGAAACAATAACATCTATTATATCCAGCCTGAATAATTACAAGGAGAATCTCAAATTTCTATATCTCTTCAGACTCATTGACGAAGCCCCGAAGATTCTCAACGGAATGCTGCTTGACCGTTTTCACGTTTTCACAGTTGATATATCAACAACGGCAGACTCGATTGGTATGGAACAATCGGTTAAGGAAGACGCCATTAACACACTGGAACTCATGGATGATTCACTTCAAACTCTCTCTTCCCGGATACTTCGTTTAAGGGAAGACATGGGGGGTCAGACCCCCTCTCTCACTTCGGTCAGGCCCCTGACCTAATCGCCGGGGTGGCGTGCAAGATACTCCTCAACCAGCTTGAACTTCTGGACCTTTCCGCTTGCAGTCATGGGAAATTCATCAACGAACTCCCATCGCTTGGGTATCTTGTGTCTGGCGATCTTCCCGGCGCAGAAATCGATGAAGTCCTGAGCGGTTATATCTTCCCCTTCGTTCAACCGGACTACTGCGAGCAATTCCTCACCATATTTTTTATCAGGGATACCCACCACATACACATCGTCTATCATGGGATGAGGGTGCAGAAACTCTTCTATCTCCCTGGGATATATATTTTCACCACCGCGGATAACCATCTCCTTGATGCGGCCTGTCACCTGGAAATTACCATTTATATCCATTTTCCCCAGATCCCCTGTATGGAGCCATCCGTTATTGTCGATGGCTTTGGCCGTCTCTTCTTCCATCTTGTAATATCCATTCATCACACAGGGGCCCCTGGTTACGATTTCACCCTGCTCATCTGCCGGCAATTCCCTGTTCGTATCCGGATCAACAATCCGGCCCTCTATCCCGGGAAGAAGCCTGCCAACGGTGGACACCCGGATATCCTGTGGATCATCCGGCCGTGTCATGGTCATGACCGGAGCGCATTCGGTCTGACCATACGCTATCACCACCTCCGGGCAATGCATATCTGTCGTGACTCGCTTCATCACATCAACCGGGCATGACGCGCCTGCCATTATACCTGTTCGAAGCGAAGACATATCATAATCCTTGAACCTCTCATGGTTCAGCATGGCCATAAACATGGTAGGGACCCCGTTTATGGCAGTACATCTTTCCCTGTGGACAAACTCCAGTGCCTTCAATGCATCAAAGACCTCTATGACCACCATGGCTGAGGCATGAGAAACGCAGTTCAGGGAACTCAGAACACACCCGAAACAATGGAAAAGCGGCACATGTATGAGAAGCCTGTCCCCGGGAGCCATACCCATCACATCGCCCACCATCCGGCCATTATTGATTATATTATAATGACTGAGCATAACACCCTTTGGAAAACCCGTTGTACCGGAAGTATACTGAATGTTGATCGTATCATGCGAATCAAGGGATCTCTGTCTTTCTGCGAGCTGACTTTCCTCTATGCCTTTCCCCATCTCAAGCAGATCATTAAAACGAAACATGCCGGGTGTTTCTTTCCTGTTTCCGATATAGACAAGGTTCTTCAGCAGGGGCAGATCTGCGTGTTCGGTTTTGCCAGGCGAGGAATTTTCCAGCCCCGGTATTACCTCCGTGACGGTTTCGTAAAAAGAGATACCCTTGCTTGCCTCCATGAAAACAAGCGTGGTGGAATCAGACTGGGAAAGGATATACTCAAGCTCACTTGAACGGTAATTCGTGTTGACTGTAACCAGTACGGCGCCTATCATGCCGAGGCCGAACTGCATGTACACCCATTCAGGAAGGTTGGTCGTCCACACAGATACATGGTCGCCCCGCTTGACTCCGAGGGTCATAAACCCCTTTGCCACCCTTTTACATTCCAGATAAAAATCCCTATAGGACAGCCTTACTCCCCTTTCAGGAAAGACCAGCGCCTCCTGTTCGGGAAACCTTAAAGATACATCCTCAAGAAGCTGCCCAATGGTATGTTCCGTAAAATTATTCATAGAATCTCCTTTTCTCTTCGCTCCCTTGCTATCCACCGGTCTCTGGAGCAAACGCACCCCTCTCGCGTTATTGCAACCCCGACCGGTTCAACGACACGTTTCGAATCATATTCAGACAGAGCTTCTTGTTTTTTCTCGATTGCCCCCTACACTTGGTTTTATTTTCCCAAGCCTATCTTTGCTATTGCCTCTTTAATATCGCCGAGAACGGATTCATCTTCAATCGTTGAGGGAACAGTATACTCTTCACCATTGGCTATTTTACGCATGGTTCCCCTCAATATCTTGCCGGAGCGGGTCTTGGGCAGAGCCTTGACGAGGGCGCACTGCTTGAAACAGGCAACGGCCCCTATACCTGCCCGCACCATTTGTACCAGTTCCCTGGCGATTTCATCCGGATTACGATCAACTCCGGATTTCAGGACGGCAAGCCCGACAGGGACCTGGCCCTTTAACTGGTCATTTACTCCAAGCACGGCGCATTCCGCTACGTCTCTGTGCTCGGCCATGATCTCTTCCATGGAGCCGGTGGAGAGCCTGTGGCCTGCCACATTTATGACGTCATCAAGGCGACCCATTATGAAGAGATAACCATCTTCGTCTATATGTCCCCCATCGCCGGTCACATAAAATCCCGGTATTTCGGTTACATATTCAAGAAATCGTTTATCGTCGTTCCACAGGGTCGGCAGGCACCCCGGGGGAAGGGGAAGTTTGATTGCTATAATGCCGTCTTCCCCGGCAGGGAGCGTATTCCCTTTGGAATCCACAATCTGCACGTCATATCCCGGAACGGCCTTTGTGGGAGATCCTGCTTTTATTGGAAACTGCTCGATTCCCATGCAATTCGCGGCACAGCCCCACCCGGTTTCCGTCTGCCACCAGTGATCGATTACCGGTATCTTCAGCATATCAACCGCCCAGTGGTAGGTGTCGGGATCAAGTCGTTCTCCGGCCAGAAAGAGATACCGCAGCGATCCTATATCATATTTTTTCAGATATTCCGCATCTGGGTCCTCTCTCTTTATAGCGCGGAATGCTGTCGGAGCTGTAAACAGTGCTGAAACTCCATGTTCGGAAATGACGCGCCAGAATGCCCCCGGATCCGGAGTCCCGACAGGTTTCCCCTCGTACAGGATAGTCGTGCAGCCTGTCAGCAGGGGGGCGTACACGATATATGAATGACCGACAGCCCATCCTAGATCAGACGCGGCCCAGTAAACCTCACCCGGATTTACGTCGTAGAGGTATTTCATCGACCATTTCATTGCTACGGCGTGACCGCCATTGTCACGCACCACGCCCTTCGGTTTGCCGGTTGTTCCTGACGTATAGAGTATGTAAAGGGGATCTGTAGCCGATACCGCGACGCAATCCGCCGGCTGAGATTTGCTCATCAGGGTTTCCCAGTCAAAGTCGCGACCCGGTACAAGTGGAGCTTCAACCTGTGGGCGCTGGAAGATGACGCACTTTCCTGGCTTGTGCTCAGATATTTCGATTGCCTTATCCAGGAGCGGTTTGTAGGGAATGACTTTTTCTCCTTCGATGCCGCAGGACGCGGATACAATGGCCTTTGGTTTTGCGTCGTCTATGCGGATTGCCAGTTCATTAGGCGCAAACCCTCCGAATACCACGGAATGCACGGCGCCTATCCTCGCGCAGGCAAGTATAGAGACCACGGTTTCCGGGATCATGGGCATATAGATGATAACAGTGTCTCCCTTTGATACTCCAAGGTTTCTAAGGACGCCTGCAAACATTGAAACAGACTCGAGGAGTTCGCTGTAGGTGATTTTCTTTACCGTATCTGTTACGGGACTATCATAGATTATGGCTGTCTGGTTTCCCCGGCCATTCTGTACATGATAGTCCAATGCATTGTAGCAGGTGTTCAGCTTGCCTCCAACAAACCATTTGTAGGATGGCTTGTTGCTGTCATCCAGTACCTTGTCCCACTTTTTCTCCCACTGTACCGCCTCAGCAGCCTCTCCCCAGAATTCTTCAGGATGATTGATAGACCGTTCATAGATTTCAGAATAATCAACTGTCATATTGTCCCCCTTTTCTTATCTGCTATTCACCTGTCTCTGGAACAAGCATATTAATAGTGTCTACAAACAGTGTCACAATGGGGCCTAATGCCAGGCTGCCTCCCATCAGAAGACCAATTGATGCAGTTTCTATAAGTTCCTCACGCGTGGCGCCAGCTTGAACAGCTTGCGTAGTACGGGTAGAGATGCAGTGTTCGCAGCGAGAGGCTATTCCGATAGCAACACACATTAAGATCTTGGTTTTCCGGTCCAGAGCCCCTGGTTTGAGAGCAGTTTCATTGAGATTCCCAAATGCTTTCAGGCTCTCTTTATCGACCTTGGAGAACCCTTCAATCGCGCCTTGTAAACTTTCCAGAAATATTTTTGGATCCTCTAACATTGTAATCTTCTCCTCCTTCTTTTTGATTTAACGATGTTCGTTCTATAGACTACAAAGTTGTTTCCCCTTTATATTTTCGAAAGCCGGCCAGTAAATCCGCAAACGACCTCGGTTTATATTTCTCGAAGCTTCCCTCATCCACGTACACGAAATCATACGTCACATCCGACTGCATCCCGTTGATATCCTCGCACCATTGCCGCAATCGCGCCATCTTCAGCGGCACATCCAAATCTTCCTGCCCTTTGGTTTCGGCAACGACAATCCGCTTGTTGGACAGTTTGATCATGAAATCTGGATAGTAATTGGAAATATCGCCATTGGAGTTCACATAATCGAGTTTGAAATGCACAGCCAGATAGTTTTTTGCGTATGACAACACGTCTGAACAATCTTCGAGGAAACCGGCGAAGCGGAGTTCAAGTTGGCTGTCACCAATGATTCGGTTGAAGACGCTTTTCTTCGGGACCAGGTAGCCCTGATCTTTGGCTACAAACGGGCGGGTCTGGCGAAGTTTGATTGTGTCTCGGATTTCGGCGTTGCCTTTGTCCTGGACGGTAAGGGCGTTGATCGCCTTCTTGAAAGTTTCTATAACCATCTTGGTAGCCGGCAATTCGGAAAGGTTGCGCAGGGTGTTAGAACTTTCAAGCTCTACCGGACGGTCAAACAACTCATCCCGTACAAATGCTTTGACCTTGCCATAGAGAACGTCGTAGCCGCCGACCAACCGCAGATCCTTCATGATGGTTTGCGCAAAATAGCCGATCACACTGCGGTAATCGGCAACACCGGCCGTGGCGAGAATCGTGGTATGGGTGACTTCGCCGTTGGTGATGTCCTTGAAGACGATCTCCCGCTGCTCTTCCTCACTGAATTGCAGGTAGGCCACGCGTTGATGTCCCAGCGCGGCCACGTCCAGGTTGTTGAGGTTTTTATATTCGCGGTAGACACGTGGTGTAAGAACAGGGATTTCAATGTCCAGCGCATCAATGTCTTTTTTGTCATTTTCTTTGTCAATTTCCACTACCAGAGGCGTTTTGGGTGCAGTTCCTTCCCCCATCGCCTTACGTTCCAGGACAACTCCTTCGGCCTGGATGGATTCCACAAACTCCATAAAGGCATTCGTGCCGACTACGCTAACGTATTCCTCTGTACCGCCGGTGTACATTTTGCGAAGTCCACGGCCCAGCGTCTGTTCCGGGAGGATGTTACTCTTGGCAGAATAGGCGCGCAAGCCCACGATGGTGGTGACATTCTTCACGTCCCATCCTTCCTTAAGCATCATTACCGAAATGATGGCCTTGTAGGGGTTGCCGGCATCGTCAATCTCATTGGCCTGTTTGCGTAAGCCTTCCAGCTCTTCTTTGCCTTTGCCTGACTGCACCTCTGAAATCTCGCCGTTGTTCTTGGTGTGAATGACCAGCACGGCGTCTTTCAAGTCCTGGTAATGCCCCTCCAGATACTCTGCGACGTCATCACAGTTCCGTGTGTCATCGGTCATTACGAACAGGATAGCCTTTTTGCCCACCTTTTCGTGCTCAATATACGCCTTCCGCCATTCGATCACACCCAAATCAATGTAGTCGGCATATTTCTCGGTGTATTTCGCGCTTTGCCGCTCGGAGAGCTTGGCACGGCTGGGCGCGTCGGGCAGGACAGGGTGTTTGACTACGTTCTGGGAGATCGCTTCCACCAGCGGGTAGTCGGCGATGGTCTGCACGAAGATAGCGCCGTTGTTGTGCTTGGGTGTGGCCGTCGTATCCACTTGCAAGGCAAGCAAACCACCTTTTTGAAGCAGCCGGTTGTGAATGTCTTCGATGGATTTGAACCAGGCCATGCGCGGATCGTGGATGTGGTGTGCCTCGTCATTCAAGACCATCAACTCGTCGATATCCCGGACGATCATACCCAAATCCACCTTGGAATCCGTGGTCGCCCCGGTGGGCCGTTTGCCCAGGAAATAATCCATGGTGTTTTCATCGTCCGGTGAAGGAGGGATGTCCTCGCCCGAATAAACCCGGTGAATATTGGTGAGGAAGATATTACCGGTGGGTCTGGTGATGGTGACCTCGTCTTGCTTGTGCAGGGTGAGTTGAAAATCATCGCGCCAGTTGCGGCCGTCCACGCCGTTGTCAGGAAGCACCGGGTCTTCAAAGAAAATACGCAGTCCCTGAAAATCCTTGTAAATACGATCCAGCAC
>JAGGXJ010000114.1 GCA_021163105.1 Syntrophobacterales bacterium | reverse complement strand
CTCGTAAAAAGTCACAAAAACACTCTTTTGTCATTCTGAGCGATAGCGAAGAATCTGATATCATTGAGATTCTTTGTCGCTCCGCTCCTCAGAATGACACGGCGTGGACTTTTTACGAATGCGTCAATAATGGTGCATTCGTAAAAAGTCCCAAAACCGTCATACCGGACTTGATCCGGTATCCAGAAGTTGTTGAATTTACTGGATTCCGACTTTCGTCGGAATGACGAAAAATGGTGTTTTCTTACTTTTTACGAGACCATTAATAAATTATGATAGCTTAAAATATGTAATGGTATATATTGAAGCTTTTCGAGTCATTATATGGGCAATAGTTATTTTATGGACGTTTAAAATGTCCTGTATTGAGCCACCCACCTCCATCGTAAAGTGATGGAGGTGGGTGACAAAGATTAGATGGTAGTTTTAAATTACCCCTTTTTCCTCAAGTTCTCCCAGTTTTACCGGTCCGTATCCGAGGTAATTGAGATAAACGTAACCGTTGTCGTAACCAACAGGCCGGCATACCCATTTGGTTCTGGGTGGTGTTTCTGTTGCCTTCCACTGAGCTTGTGCGCAGACAACTGACCCGTAGACTGGATCTTGAACCGGAGTAAACATGCCTCGTTCTATCCAGTTTTCATCGTGCATTGTTTGCCAGGGTGGTACGATTTCTGCCACCACGGTGGTGATAGGGGCAAGACGGCCGTTTTTCGCGTAATCAATGGCCTTCTGGCTAAGCTCCTGACTGGTGTACCTGGATGTCTCAGGATTGATCATTGCCTGGTATTTAAACTGCCAGTCTTCCTTCATGAATGGCGCCAGGGTATCCCACTCTTCAGCTCCCCATTCGTCATACTTTCCAAGGATATCGACAAAGGCCTTCCACATCTCTAAACGCAAGCCTCCCAGGAACACACCGCCATCCTTGGTCGGGAAGAACCCGTAAAGCCAGAGAGCGGTGTCGAGGTTGCCGAAACGCTCCGTGATGTGACCCTGATCGCCGTACCAGTGCAGGGCATAATCATTGAGCCGTTCGTAAGCTTCTGCTGATGCCACGTCGATAGCCTGTCCTTCACCGGTCAGCTCTCTGTAATGCACCGCAGCCAGGATACCCGTGGCGGCAAATGCGCCTCCCACACACCACGCAATCCAGGGTCCCGCCTTTGTGGGAACCGCCCACGGCATTTCATCATACGTCTTTCCTTCAAGTAAAAACTCACCGGTTTGATATTGAATGCTTGAGCGGGCCTGTGCCACATTATCATAATCGAACTGTTTTCTTTTACTGTCACTGCCAAATTGACCGTGAGCTGTAATCGAGGCGAAAATAAGTCTCGGGTTGAGTTTGCTGAGTTCGTCATAGCCGATGCCCCATTCATCCATCTGTCCGGCCGGATAGGTTTCAATCACGATATCCGCCTGACCGGCGAGGGACTTGAAAATCTCCCGGCCCTCTTCTTTCTCAAGGTCCAGCGTAACATGATACTTGTTTCTACCCTCTTGCAGGTAAGCAAGCCCCGTATCCTTGTTCATAATTCCGTCAGGTGAGTACGTCCTGACAAGATCGCCTCCGGGAGGTTCGATTCGAATGGTTTCGGCGCCTAATTCCGCCAGAAGTGAGGAACAATAGCAGCCCGCCATGCTGCGGGAGCTTATGTCCAGCACTACCAGATCATCCAGTGCCTCCGGTTTCTCAAAGTTTTTTGCGGGATCATCCATGGATCTGATATGATCCGCCCAATCTGACCATTTTGCTCTTTTGTAATCTGCCATCTTTCATCACCTCCTTAATATGGTGCCGTATTTTCCGTCCCAGTCGGCGGGTGGGCGGCGACCCTGCATATCCTTCCATTTTCCGAGAACTCCATGTGTGTATAGTTCATCGATCTGTGTCTGGCTTCTTCCCAGAATCTTTGTCATGATGTATTCATTGTCAAAGCCCACGGGTCTAACTGTCCATTTGATTTTAGGAGGGGTCTTCGACATCATTACGGGGAAGCAATGCTCTGCGTACTTACCATACAGCGGATCGTCGATCTCCTTGACGAAGTCGCGCTCCCGCCTGTTTGGGTTTTCGTACATATCCTTGCCGGTGTGCACCCTGCTGGCTGCAAAACCGTGTTTGATCCCCAGTTCTTCTACTTCATCAGCCGTTTTCGTGACAGCCCAGTCGGCGACGATCTTCAGAATTGCGAGGGCATTTTCCTCCTTAAGGCGGGTTGTATGATCCTTAAATCTTGGATCTTCAGCCAGTTCCGGTTTACCCATAGCTTCACACAGTCCCTTGAATTCGTCGGGAGCCGGCGCCGCAATGGCCGCGAATTGATTGTCAGAACAGAGGAACGTATCCGCCGGGCAGATGCACTGATCTCTGTTTCCTGATGGTTCAGCTCCTTTTCCTGTCGATTGCTGGTAAGGCCATACCCATCCCATGGCCCTCATGATATTTTCAGACTGGGACATCTCGATATACTGGCCTTTCCCCGTTTTCTTCCTGTGATGAAGCGCGGCAAGAACGGCTGTTTCACCCATGAGACCGCCGAAGTAATCACAGATCCATATACCCTGTTTGAGAGGTGGATGCCCCGCGAAACTGGAGAGCCAGGCGTATCCGGAAAGCGCCTGGGCGGCGCCGTCATTGGAAGGCCGGTCTTCCTCGGCATACTGACCCCACTGGCCGAACCCGTTCTTTTCAATGTAGATGATACCGGGGTTGATTTTCTTGAGATCTTCGTATCCGATGTTCCACCGGTTTGTCACCGCCGGCCTGAGATTAAATTCGACGATGTCGGCTTTGGCAACCAGTTCCTTGAAAATATCCTGGGCCATGTCGATATGAAGATCAAGCCCCATGTAATATTTGTTCGGATTGATATGCATGAACATGGGCCCCTGCTCCTTGTAAAACCAGTCGAATGGCTTCAATGATCGTGTCACATCTCCCATGGGTGGCAATTCAATCTTGATAACCTCTGCGCCCATCTCGGCAAGGAAAGAGGGGCCGGATGGCCCGAATAACAGAGTAACCAACTCTAAAACCTTCAACCCCTTGAGCGGACCGGGTTTGCTGAACTTGTTCTTGACGTAATCTTTAAAGACTCCTGACATAAGCGTTCCCTCCTTTCAGGTTGCTTTTTGTCATTAGTATAAAAAAGGCGAAAGGCTAAGGG
>JAGGXJ010000039.1 GCA_021163105.1 Syntrophobacterales bacterium | reverse complement strand
TTCCTGGAGGGAGTAAGGCGAGATCTAAACAGGATAGCGACTGATCAATCCTGCCTTTGGGAGTTTTCAGGAGCGAATGTAAATCAAAGGATATGCACGTAGAAACTCCAGTGGAATATTTTCGGACGCGGGTTCGACTCCCGCCGCCTCCACCAGTCTTTGTTCTGAAAAGCTATTGCTTTTCAGAACTTCGTTTTAGCAAACTATTTACAAAACACCCCCGATTTGTGAGGACATGGCCAACGATGACGCCCCAAGGGAAGGCCACCACGTTGTAGCACGACGGTCGGAAAGCGGATTGCTTTCCCGATAAGTTGGGCGCCCGAACGCATTTTCTTTATGGGTGTCGGTACCCCATGCGATTCTGTAGTGGCCATTATCCCATTGGCTCACAGGGCCGTTTTTCTTGTACTCCCTTCACGAAAAAAGAAATCCTTATCAGCCATACAGAATCCGCCTGAAGAGATCCCCCGAGTCGGAGAATATCCGTTATGGATGATCTCAGTTAGTCGTTCATCTCGTATTCACCATTGAGAGTGGATACGTATTTTTCCCAGATCTTGTTGTACTGGTCGGGGTTGGCAACCGCCTTGATGAGTAGGATATCGGTGCAGTGTTCACGCTGCTTGTCCCTGGTGCTGTGGTTGCCGTAAATCTGCAGGGCGAACCCGGCGAAGTCGCGGACCATAAAGTCGAAGATCTGGTTGATAATATCCTTGTCCATGTTGTCAAACTTTGCCTGCTCGAGAATGAGCTGGCCGTAGACCACGATGGAGAACATCTCTCCCAGCGGCAGAGACCACGAGGGGTCCATATCCTGCATTTTGTCCGGGCCGGCCTTTTCCAGAAGCTCTTTGAAGATATTGATCTGCTCGATGAAGGTTGCCACGTTCGGCAGGTCCTTGAAAGATTCGAATACAGGTCTGTAGTCGTGGAACTGGACCTTGCTCAGGCCCTTTGTTGGGCCCTGGTTGAACAGGAATACATCATCGTTCAGTGAGAAGTCCGGTTTTACCGGGGGATACTCGCCCGGGTTGAAGAAGTAGTTCTTCATGAACTTGCGGATAAGCTGCACGTTAACGTGTACCGTTCCCTCAAGCTTTGACGGGCCGCGCACATCGGTCGCCGCCATGTGAAAGAAAGTGTCCTTTTCAAAACCCTTGGCAGCGATTACCTCCCAGAGCAGGTTGATAATATCTTCAGACTGCAGGGTCACCTTCATCTTGCTCGTGGGGCTGTAGAGAAGATAGCGCCGGTCGTTCTTGTTGGCGCACCGGAAATAGTCGGTGGAGCGACGCTGGTACATCTTCATGGCCACGAGACGAAGCCATGCATCCATGAAATTCTTTTTTACATGAGGCATGTCGGTTACGCACATACCGTAGAGGATTCGGTTGGAGGCGTGAGTGATAGCCTCGTAGAAGCAGTGCTCAGTAACACCGATAGATGCAGGGCCGATGTTGAATTTACCGATGTTTACGGTGTTCAGCGATGAATCCCATGCGAGCTCTCCCCTCGAGAGGATGTCATCCTCGGTGATGGGGTAGTCATGAAGCGCGAAATTTGAAACATATTCCTGATGAGAAATAACATTCTTCTTTAGTTCATAGGCCTTGTGCCGGTAATTGGTGACAAAGTAGGTGTAATCGTCTGTGCCATCCTTGACCTTGCCCAGGGTAGAAACCATCTCTGCCTCGTTGCCGTTGCCAATATAGTATTTTTCGCCATTGGCAAGCCAGTTTCCGTCACCTTTGGGTGTGAGACTCGTTTCAGTAGAGTAGATGTCTGCCCCGTGGTCCCTCTCCGACAGGCCGAAGGCGAATATTGCCCCTTCCTTGAGGAGCTTAGCCGCCTTTTGTTTTGCCTTTTCGTTAGGGCTCATCCAGATAGGTCCCAGGCCCAGGATGGTTACTTGAAAGCAGTACCAGTATCCAAGGCCGTAAAATGCGACCAGTTCGCTGTATTCGCTGTTTCGTGCCGTATCCCAGCGGCAGTCCGGATCACCGCCCGCATATTCCCTGGGGGTGAGCAGTTTAGCAAAAATCTGCTCCTTGCCGATGAAATCTATGAATTCCTTGTACCAAACCTTCTCGTTGTAATCCTCTGAAAGTCTCTCTTTGCCCATCTTCTCGAAAAAGGCGATGGTCTTGTCCATGATAGTCCGAGAACCCTTGTCTGCCATGAGGCTTTTGTACTTCTTTGGTTGGATCAAAAAATTCATTGCAACCTCCTTTTCTGAGACATCACTAATGTTTTAAGATATTGTGGCCACTTGTTTAATTCTTTTATTATCTTTATTGACGTTTCTCTTACATACATGAGCATGTCCCAAAAGGAAATTCTTTTGTGAAATTATCGTTTGCCGGGGAAAACGGGGAAAGCCGGATCAAATTTGTTGTTGACCTCTGTCAGGCATTTAGTGCTGTAGTAAGCTGTCTCGTAATGAAACAGAAGGCTGGGATTTTTAATCAACTGACTTGCTGCAAGATTACCGGGTTCGTTTGTTCAGATTTTTTCTTTGACAAGAAGAACAATCATTCTACACCACGGTGGCATGATATTCTCGCAATGTTTTGGTCATTATTCCATTGACTCACAAGGCCGTTTTTCTTATACTCCTTTCACAAAAAAGGGAGTGTTTATCAGGGCAAAATCATTAACGAATGAGTACCTTCAAGATTGCTACCTATAATGTGAATTCCATACGTTCACGTCTCCATATCGTTATACCGTGGCTTCGCGAGAACCGTCCCGATGTCCTGTGCATACAGGAGACCAAGGTTGAGGATGTAAAATTCCCGGTCGAGGATTTTGAAAAAGCCGGGTACCATGTGGTCTTCAGCGGGGGGAAACGGTATAACGGTGTGGCTATAGCATCCCTGGAAAAGCCGGAGGATGTCTCTTCCGGTCTGGAGGATACGGAGCCAATGGATACCGACCGCCTTATAAGGGGCGTATTTTCCGGTATATCGGTGGTGAATCTGTATGTGCCTCAGGGACGCGGAAGGGATCTGCCGCAGTTTCAGTACAAACTTCAGTGGTTTACCCGGCTCCGCAATTTTCTGGAAAAACATTATTCATCTGACGATATGCTTGTCTGCTGCGGTGATATCAATGTTGCCCGTGAAGAGATTGATGTTCATGATCCCAAAAGGCTTTTGGGGCATGCCGATTTTACGCCGGAAGTATGGGATGCCTTCGACTCCATCACTTCGTGGGGCCTATCCGACGTGTTCAGAAAACATCATCCGGGAGAAGCCGGGCAATACGCGTTTTTTGATTACAGGGTTCCGGCGGCGGTAAGCAGGGGACTGGGCTGGCGGGTTGATCATATACTTGCGACTCCTTCTCTTGCTGGCTTGTCGGTTGACTGTTATATTGATCTTGAACCGAGGCTTGCCGAAAAACCGTCTGACCATACCGTGATGATTGCCGAGTTTGAGAACCCGTCATGAAATAAGATACATTTCTTCTTGAGAATTCCTGCAAAATCGAGTAAACAAATTTGGTTATGGTGAAAAGGGAGATACTTTTCGTTTTACGTGTTTGCTGACATCTTTGAATAATTCATATATTTTTGCGAGTCGGTTTTTAGTCAATGCGGCGACCTTGTCATAGAAAGCGAGGAAGCGAATATTGAAAGAAAAAAGGGACAGAAAGCTGTCCGGACATGATGTGTCTGATCTGCGCAGCCGAATTCTGGAACTGGAAAGGCAGATAACTGCCTGCAGAGAAACCGAAAAAGAGTTGCGGGAGAGTGCAACACGGTACCGGCTCATTCTTGATAATATTGAGGATTGTTATTTTGAGGTTGATCTTGCCGGGAACTTCACATTCTGCAATAACGCAATGTTCAGGATATCCGGGTACTCGAGGGATGAACTTATCGGTATGAACAAC
>JAGGXJ010000150.1 GCA_021163105.1 Syntrophobacterales bacterium | reverse complement strand
GTCCCGGCAGTCATACCGCTATCCAATGTAGCTGCTCCAACAACGTTTAGTGTGCCGCCTGTATGTACAGATCCTGTTGTATTTGCAACTGTAAACGCTCCTGAGTCAGCTGTGATGCCACCGTTTAATGTTGCCAACCCACTTGCACCCAATGTTGTAACCCCAGAAACAGCGCCTGCGTTTGTAATGTTTCCGTTTTGGTTATTTATTCCAGCCAACGTAGAGGTTCCATCAACATCAAGCGTACTACCTGTATGTATAGCTCCTGTTGTGTTTGCAACTGTAAATGCTCCTGAGTCTGCGTTAATACTGCCATTCAATGACGAGAGTCTTGTTACGCCCAAAGTCCCGCCCGTTGAAAGATTGCCGCCTGTAATCGTGCCGCTGGCATTGACAGTCGTAGCACCAAGATTACCAACCCCGCTTATATTATTTGTTCCGCTGGTAGTGTCGCTGATATGAATGCTGTTGGCAGCGATGCCACCGCTTAAGGTTGACAGCCCGCTGGCACTTATAGTGGTTACTCCAGATACTGCTCCTGCGCTTGAAATGCCGTCATTGCTGTTGTTTATACCATTCAAAGTGGATAGGCCTGTTACACCTAACGTACTGCCGAGTGTCGTTGCACCGGCAACGCCAAGGGTGCCGCCAACAGTTGTAGCGAGGCTGGCGAGACCTGTATTGTAGTAATCAGCGGCAATGACCGTGTATTGACCTCCAACGCCGCCAAGATAATCTTTTACGTAAAAATCTCCTCCGTTCGAGATCTCAGTGCCATAATTAACATAAATGGTTACATCGTCGTAACTCACGCCAGATGTGATATAACTACCGCCCCAAGCCTGCTTTACAATTGGCCCCTGAATTAGTAGAATCAGAAAAATTGCAATTACGTTTCTTAAAAATATTCTTTTACGCATCATATTTACCCCCTTTACACATTAAATATTATTGAACGATTTCCTTTTTTACCACAATGCACCCGCTGCCTGCGGGCATGAGAAACACTTTAACAGGTCCACCGCCGAGCATAACGATGTTTTTCTTGAGTACACTTTTCTGTTTTAAATGTTTAAAGACTGTTTTTTGCAACTGCTTTGGTGCTTTGTCAACATATTGAACCGTATCGTACACGGCGTCGTTGTTCGGGAAAAACTGGCGCTCGCGTAGATTGTGGAATTATCCGGTGGCAGAATCTCAAACGAGGTAGAAAAGATATGCTGGTCCGGCTGGTTTTTAGCGGGTGAGATGAGCACCCCGCTTTTGGTGTTCGCGGTAAGAAAGGTAGTAACCTGATTGATTCGTTTTAAGGAGGAGAGAATCCCCAGTTTTACAGCCGCCTGTGTTACAGGATTTACTGACGGATTGGCTGGTCGCGCTACTGCTGGAGCGGAACCCCCGTTTTCAGAAGGTTTGTTATGCTGGTTGGAATCCTGAGCTGAAGCTGATGGCATGTAAATACCGACACAAATTACGAGACTTGCAATGGAAAACCAGCATCTCCACGAACAAACAATGGCGCGCTTTTCTTTGCCCATTTCGTATCCCCTATTCAATGTGAAACAGCTCACATATTCACTATGAAACAGTTCACATACTTATATGTCAGCTTGCGGGCTTCTGTCAAGGCATGTTTGTGGTTCCGTGGAAGAAGCGGAGGTTATTTGCGGCGTGAAGCACAGACGGGTATATGAAAATATCAATCGGATGGCAAAGACTGTTTCTGTTTGTCGGAACTTGAGAAAAAGAAAGCGAACAGTTTTCCAGGCCTTAACCTGCTGACGCATCCTTCATCTTGAGCTGAATGCTGTTTTTTCCGTTCCAGTGGTTGGTCTGGGGAGTAAAGGTTATATCTGCAGTTGATCCTGAAAGAAAATCGGAAAAATGCCCCCCGTTAAACCATATGGCATCGTAATGCGCGTTGTCTCCGCTCGCACGCATTTTCAGATGATTATTTCCTACTGTCGTGCCGGATGAGATTTTTATGTTTTTCGCGCAGAGGACGGGTTCGGGGTTCATGTTTCCAAAGGGAGCAAGCATTTCAATCTGAGAGATGAGATTGTAGTTTATTTCGTTCAGACCGCACATGGCATCTATGGTGGTTTCCTGAACAGGCTTTTCATCGCCAATCTCTTCACGCACTACACTGTTGAATGTATTGGAGAATTCTTCTATATCTTCTTTTCTTATAGATATTCCCGCCGCGTATCTGTGCCCGCCATATGAAAGCAACAGGGAATAACATTTCTCAAGCCCGGCATACAGATTGAATTCGACAATACTCCTGCCGGATCCCTTTCCGATCCCGTCTTTTACGCTGATCAGTATAGCAGGTTTGTAATACCTGTCCACAAGTTTTGAGGCTACTATGCCTATGACGCCCGGGTGCCATTTGTGAGACGCAAAGACAAACGAGTCTATCCCATCGATATCAATGGTTGTGTCTATATCATCAAGTATCTCATTAAGGATAGCCTTCTCCATCTCCTGACGTTTTTTGTTGTATGAATCGAGGCGCTCGGCAAGCATCGCGGCCTTCTCTTCATCATCTGTCAGGAGCAGATCCACGGCGTCTTCCGGGGAGCCGATTCTGCCGGCAGCATTGATTCGGGGGATGAGCCTGAAAGCAAGCGACTCGGAGCTGACTGCTCCATTCTTTATATTACTTACTGCCATCAGAGCCTTAAGACCGACTCTTTTAGCGCTGTTTGCCACGTTAAGGCCGATCTTTGAAAGCACCCTGTTCTCGTCTTGCAGTGGAACAATATCACCTATGGTCCCGATGGCAACCAGGTCCAGATATTCTCTGAGATTCGGACATTTTCTTTCTTTCCAGAAATCGAGATCGCGGAGTTTCCCGCGGAGGGCAATCAAAAGATTGAAGGCAACTCCCACTCCTGCAAGAGATTTGAAGGGGAAGGAACAGTCATGGCGATGGGGGTTAATTACAGCGCTGCAGTCGGGCAGGATATCTGGGACCTCATGATGATCTGTTACTATGACATCAATGCCCGAGGATACGGCATAGGCGATCTGTTCATGGTCCGAAATACCGCAATCCACGGTTATAACAAGCTTTGTTCCGTTCTCTCTGAACTTGTCGATTGCCGCTTTGCTGAGACCATATCCCTCCTCAATCCTTCCCGGGATATAATATGTTACGTCATCGTGGATCTCCCTGAGAAATTTTACGAGAATTGTTGTGGATGTTATACCGTCCGCGTCGTAATCTCCATAGACAATAATCTTTTCTTTCCCGGAAATTGCCGCTATCAACCTGTCGACACCCTTTCCCATATCTTTCATAAGGAGGGGATTGTGCAGTTGTTTCAGGGAAGGAAATAGAAACTTCTTGGCCTCATCAGCGGTTGTTATGCCGCGGTTGATCAATATCTGTGATACAACAGGGTTGATTTCCAGTTCTTCGGTCAACAGAGATTGGGCTTCTGTATCGGTGCCCGGAAATTTCCATAGGGTGATTGGTAACATATCTTCCTTGTCTTGATAAAAGTAGAGCCGGAATATAGTCAATGGCACTATGCCATGTCAAGAATCATTTATTTCCTTGATGTTTTAAAAACTGAATGTTACGACACAAGATATGAAAGAAAGGGGTGTAATAAAGAGGAAGCTGAAATTAAACCGCAGGGATATTGCATATGTCAAATATATTCTGGAAGGGTACGAGGGTCTTGCGACTATTACAACAGTAGACAAAGATAACTCGCTGGTACAGCTTTCCATATTACCCGATTTTGCTTACGATGTTGACGGGATACTTGAGGCGTTGAAAGAAGAAATAGATATCTATGAAATTATTGGAGGGGAAGAATAATGAAAAGATTATACATCTGTTTTTTGATCATGCTGTTGGTTCCTTTTATTCTGGGTATGGGTTCTATGACAGGTGATGATTCTCCGGACAAAATTCCCGTTACTGACAAGAAGTTCAGCGCCACCTTTGTTGATCAGATGGATGTCGTTACCAGGTGTACTGAAGTAAGCATAGAGGGAAAGACCTTTGTCGAGGGGGTAAAAGGGGAGGGCACCTATACGATTCCCTTTGAAAAGATCAAAAACATCAGATTCTTTTTAAAAGACGGAAAACTCAAAGGCGTAGTCCTCTTGAAAAGCAACAGCAGAGATGAACTGACCCTTAATAAAGATTACAAGGCATATGGCAGGACAACTCACGGAACATTTCAGATAGATATTTCGGGTCTCAAAAAGATGATAATGAGTGAATAGTGTCGTATCGATCAAGAAACGTCACTTCGACCGCAGGGAGAAATCTAAGATTTCTCAGCCGTGTAAACACCTTCGAAATGACAGCGTATCGTTGATATGACAGTGGTTCTGAAATAACAGGTTGGATTGTATCCGCCTGAACCGTCAGACGGATACGTAGATCTTCAGACAGCCTTTTTAACAGCTCCGGAACGCAGGCACCGGGTACAGACCTTCATTCTTTTTACTGCTCCGGTCTTTGGATTCACAACGCGCAGTTTCTGAAGATTGGGATACCAGACCTTCTTTGTCTTGTTGTGCGCGTGACTTACACTGTTTCCTACCACAGGCCCCTTACCGCAGACCTCACAAAATCGGGACATAATAAACTCCTTTCGAAAAAATCAGGTTGCTTCCTAAACTATATCGGAGATTTTTGCAAGTATTTTTTGATATTGTCTCAGGTAGCGTTGCCCCTCCGTGGGCAATATGCTAACGCAGGACATATATGAGTGGGGCACAGAGACCCCACGCTACTGCGGCGCTAATTTTTCATCGATACGGGCTGTCCTGTTGCTTCGAGAACACGCGTCCACAGATTGCTCCTGGTATCAACCCTTCTGCGGAATGCTACTGATTTAAGCGGCAGGTGGACATATTCTCCATTGTAAAGGCCCACCACCATTCCTGTTTTTCCCGTCATTCCGGCATGCACTGCAAGCTGACCCAGAAGTTCACAGTATATGCTGTCACTCGCGTTGGCGGGAACGCTCCGTATGGTATAACCGGGGTCAATATATTTAAGGTTGAGCTCCAGTTTATTCTTTTCAAAGTACTCTTCAATTTTTCTCTTTAGATATATGCCTATATCATTGAGTCTGATATTTCCTGACGCGTCAGTCTGATTCAGGCCATTATCGGCACAAAGATCCTGTCCGGCGCCTTCCGCTACAAGTATGACTGCGTGGTTTCTTGTCCGGAGGCGTTTTTCCAAGACCTTCAACAGTCCTTTCTCGCCTTCCAGATCAAATGGAACTTCAGGTATGAGGACAAAATTGACATCATTCTGCGCAAGGGCGGCGTTCAGCGCAATATAGCCCGACTCTCTTCCCATTATTTTCACCAGCCCTATCCCCATGGGAGCGCCTTTTGCTTCTACGTGGGCACACTGAATCGCATTAACCACCATCGAAATAGCCGTATCGAATCCAAAGCTTTTGTCAATCAGATTCAGATCATTATCTATGGTTTTGGGTATGCCGATAACGCTTATCTTTAAATTTCTTCTATTGATTTCTTCCGTTATGAGTTCCGCCGCCTTCATTGTGCCGTCGCCGCCGATACAGAAAAATATATTGATGTTCATCCTGCACAGAGTATCGACTATTTTTCCAATATCCTGGCTTCCACGGGATAAGGAAAGAATGCTCCCGCCCAGAGTGTGTATGTCTTTTACCGCTTCCGGCGTTAAATTCACCACTTCGTGACAGTATTTTGGTATAAGACCCTGGAAGCCGTATTTTATGCCCGCTACGTTTTTGACACCATAGCGATAGTAAAGACTCATTACCACCGCTCTTATTACATCGTTTATCCCCGGACACAGACCGCCACATGTAACGATGGCCGTTTTTACCTTTGCCGGATCAAAGTAAATCATCTTTCTCGGCCCGGCTATTTCAATAGAGAGAGGGGTCGCTTTATCTTTTTGTGTGGCATTAAAGTTATTAATATAACGATCATAGAGAACTCGTTTACTATCCGGTGTGAAATTTACCAATGCAGTAGGTGATAAAATAGCTGGTTTTCCCAGTTCCTGGATCTTGAAATTCAATGTTTCTTTTTTCATGTCTGATTTTCCCCCATCGCAAGCCTTGCGGCAGTTGCACCCGATATAATCTCTCCTTCAAAACCGAGACCCGGCATCAATATTCCGCCAGCAAGAAAAACATTTTTTAAAGGTGTCCTGCCGGACAGGAATGACATACCTATGAGAGGATCTTTCATTATGTATTTATCGTTGATAATCTTGTGATAACTCCTTGATATGTCAATTGATTTCTCTATATTCATAAAATCAAGATTCTCTTTCAGAAAGGGGAGAAAAGATCCCAGGTTTTCCAGCATCGACTCCGCGATTTTTTCGAGGTCGCTGTTGTTGAATTTTGACGGGGAATTCTTGAGAAAGCTGGTAACGCTTATGGCTCTCTTTCCATCCGGTGCCCGCAGGATATCTCCCGGCTCACTTGTTTCCAGAAAGAGGGGGTTACCATTTTCAATGGATTTGGTTTCGTTCGTTACAACAACATGAACCCCCATTTTTTCCGGGATACACCCATCGTGTACACCAATGTGTATGGTAAATGGATAAAGTGATGCTTTTATCTTGTCATATTTTTTCCTGAATACTGAAAGCTCTCTGTTCCCCTCCAGCAGAGAAGCGAATTTTTCATATTTTGTGCTTATTATTATATTTTTTCCATAGATGGCCGGCATATCACTGCCTTCCGCCCTCATATTAATCTTTATGACCCTTTCCGTGTCCAGTTCGAAGGTTGAACACCTTTCTATAACACCCCCATCTGCCTCGAATTTTTTCTTCAGTTTTGCTGTGAGGTGATGTCTGCCCCCCTTAGGGTAAGATAGTCCATTTAAAGACAGCAAAAAGGTTCTTGCGAAGGAAATCGGGCTTATATCGCGAGGATCAAGATTTGACAGGAGAAGAACCTGAACTTCCAGCATTTTTTTCAGCAGAGGGTTCTCCCGGATATCCTCAAGACTTGCGTTAAATGCCTTCTTTTTCAGGGTAATGCCGGGTATATTGCGAAAGAGATTGATGTAATCCCGCAGAGTCTCCGGTTGAAGATGCAGGTTCTTGTCGATCAATCCGGATGCAAAGGAGGAGATTTTCTCGGCGGAACTGTAGAAATTCAGTAAGGTTGCTCCCTCATTCGGAAACTCACGTTCTATTTCTTTCAGGTCAAGCTCTGTATTGCCGCTAAGGTCTATTCTGTGATTCTGGAAAATTATCTGCAGTGCAGGGTCCAAAACATGATCTTCAGGGGTTATACCCAGGTGAGATAATAACTGTCTGAAGACTTCCCCCCTGTTCATGCCGGTCCAGGGAAAAGGATCGATGTCGAATGTGTAGCCGGACTCCGAGAAAGAATCCTGAACATTATCCATGGTTAGAAGTAGAGCTTTCTTTCCATGACTTGCCAGAACTACCGCCGCTATAAGAGAGGCCGGATCATTTCCTAATACAATAGTGTCATACATGGTTTCATCACCCGGTTTATAATCGGTAAACTCCGTTTTCCAGCTCCTCCTTAATTCTGTCCGACGATATGACACGGAGGCCTTTCTTTATAAGAAGAGCCGATGTGACGCCTGACCCTCGCAAGAGAGAACCGTTTCTTTTTATATGGCAAACACCGCAGGCCGGGCTCTTTTCCTTCATTATCGCGGTTGAGATATCCAACAGTTTCACGAGTCGTATTACCTCATTTGCTCCACGCAGGAAACAGTCTGTAACATCACTGCCGGAAGCGGAAAGAATCCTTGATCCTCCTTCAAGCACATCCAGGCCATCCCCGTTGATTATCTCAGAGGGACCGCGTGGTGTCGGGAGCCCTCCTAACTGTTCCGGGCAAACTGGTACAAAAAGTTTTCTTAAAGTGGATGAAAGCAGATATTCATCAGGACGACTCTCTCCGTCATATCTGCAGTTGAATCCAAGCAGACATGCGCTTACAATAATCATATCTGGTTCTTCTCAAATTTAGTTGGAGAAAAGGGTCCAAGGGTTCAAAGGGAGGGGGCGATGTAACTAAGTGGAATGACGTTGTATTCACCCTCACCCCAACCCTCTCCCTTCAAGGGAGAGGGAGTATTTTTGGACTTTCTACAAAGCCATCCCAATGTAATCCAGGATTGTCTTTCTTCCATATCCTTCTGTTATATCTTTCTTCCTTTCACTTGACCCCTTGGATCCTTGACCCCTTGAACCCTCTATTAATTAAAACTTTTCCAATGGCGGGTTGTGTATACAGGGTGTTTTTGCGATGCTGGAGTCTTTTATATGCACCTTCCGCCCGTCAATCTCAAGTCTTCCCTCCGCGTAGAACTGAATCGCCTGAGAATAGATCTTGTGCTCTTCTTTTAATATCCTCTGCTGGAGGATGTCTGCCGTATCGCCGCCGTGTACGGGAACAACCGCCTGGATAATAATAGGTCCGGTATCAACCCCTTCGTCGGCGAAATGCACCGTGCACCCGGAAAATTTAACCCCATAGTCAAATGCTTTCTGCTGGACATGAAGACCCTGGAAAGAGGGAAGCAGCGCCGGATGTATGTTCATTATCTTTCCGGAAAAAGCCCTCAGAAAAACGGGTGTAAGTATCTTCATAAAGCCCGCCATGATCACAAGATCTACGGAATGACTCTTTAAAACAGAAACAGCTTCCCGGTCAAATTCCTCTCTTGTGCTGAAATTTTCACGGTCGATGACAACTGCAGGTATATTGTGATCTTTTGCCCTCTCCAGCGCCCGGACATCGGGGATATTACTTATAACCACACGTATAATCGCATTCAGTTTCCCCGACTCTATGTTGTCGATAATGGCCTGCAGATTGGAACCGCTGCCGGATACCAGCACGCCCAGGTTTATTTTTTTCATTTCTTTACTCGAATATTACAGTCGGGCTTTCTTTTTCCCGGTTTGTGATATGACCGATTATGTGGGCTTGTTCTCCAAGCATTTTCAGATGATCAATAATCTCTTTTGAATCTTCTTCCGGAACGATGATTGTCATTCCGATTCCCATGTTGAATACCCTGAGCATTTCGGAGTCATCAACGCTACCCATATCCTGGATAATTTTAAAGATGGGAGGAGGAGTCCATGTTTTTTGAATTATAACAGCTCCGCAGCGCTGAGGCAGTATCCTGGGAATATTTTCCGTAAGTCCACCGCCCGTGATATGAGCTATTCCTCTTATGCTGAAGTTTTTTATAAGATTCAGAATGGGTTTCACGTAGATCTTTGTCGGACGAAGAAGTTCCATGCCGACGGAATCTTCAAGGCCTTCTATCTTATCATTGATATCAAGGCCGGTCTGTTTGTTGAACAATACTTTCCGGGCAAGTGAATATCCGTTACTGTGGATTCCATTCGATGGCAGACCTATAATAGTGTCGCCCACGCTGATTTCGGAACCGTCGATAAGATTGTCATATTCAACAACACCCACACAGAAACCAGCCAGGTCGTATTCATCGTCCTTGTAGAATCCGGGCATTTCAGCGGTTTCACCGCCTATAAGCGTACATCCTGCCTCGGTGCAGCCTTTTGCTATGCCTTCAACCACCCGCACACTTGTTTCAAGACCTAATTTTCCGGTAGCTATATAATCCAGAAAGAAAAGGGGTTCCGCGCCCTGGACGATTAAATCGTTTACGCTCATCGCAACAAGGTCGATGCCTATAGTGTTGTGCATGTCCATCATATGGGCTATTTTGAGTTTTGTGCCGACCCCATCGGTTGCTGAAACAAGCAGAGGATTTTTGTATTTGTCGGTATCCAGGTGGAACAAACCCCCGAAACCGCCTATCCCTCCTACAGCCTCCTTGCGCAGAGTGGACTTGATGAGCGGCTTTATCCTGTCAACAAAGACGGCTGCCTTATCGATATCCACGCCTGCATCCCTGTATGATGTCTTTTTGCCTGTCATGATATGGGCAATTCCTCTCAAGATTTAATTACGAGACTATCAAATAAAGCTTATTGAAAGCCGATGATAGTTTTGTAAGGCTAACACTGACGGCGTTTCTTGTAAAGAGTTTTGGAGATACATTTATGAATATAATTTTCAGATTATATTACTACAGAAAAGTTTAAGACGATGGATGGTATGGCACAACGGGTCAGGCATGCATGCGGTATGATCGGGAAGGGTGGGGAAATTACATATGATAGAGATCGTCGCCCCACACTTTTATCCAGTGATCTTCCATGATCGTCAAGGTCTTCTTGACCCGGGTCACACCCAGGATGACAATGGTGATATCTCCTGTTCCCATGCAGGGGTATATGTAATCAAGGTTGACATCTGCGTCCTTCAAAAGCTTTAAGACTATATTCATTCCTCCTGGATGATTCGGCATTTCGCATGCTATAACCTGTTTTGTTTTTATCTTGTATCCTGCGGATTTCAATATATTTACAGCCTTGTCGGGATTGTCGGCAACGAAATAAAACAGGCCTTTTTCTTCATGTGTTGTTGCGTAACAGCAGGCTATTATCTTGATACTGCCATCACTCAATATATCACTGATATCTGATAGCTGCCCCGGTACATTGCTCAACCAGAGTTCGATCTGTTTTACCGTTTTCACTGCAAATCTCCCTTTAAAATATATTCAGCACCCACGTCCAGACCCTTGCGATTCAAATTCATTATGCCGGCTTTTTTACCCTTCACAATTTCGGAAAGCCCGTTCATTATTGAATCAAGAGATGTCATATTTGTATGGGCCACAAATGCCCCCAGCATAATCATATTTGTGATGCGTTCGTTTCCTATCTTCTTTGCAATGTCAATGGCGGGTATCCTTATGGCGGTCAGATCGTCCCTGGTCAGCTCCCTGTCCACATGATTTGAATTGAGAAGGACGGCGCCACCTTCTCTCATTATGCCTTCATATCTCAGCAGGGAAGGTTTATTCATGATCACCGCGAAATCGGGTGAAGATGCTACAGGAGAAAATATCTCTTCATCCGACACAACAATAGTGCAATTTGCTGTGCCTCCGCGCACCTCCGCGCCATAGGCAGGGAGGTAGGTTACTTCTCTACCGTCACGCATTGCCGCCACAGCAAATACATAACCCATCATCAGGACACCCTGTCCTCCAAATCCGGCAAAGACAGTCTTCTTCATAAAAACCAAACCTCGTTAACTTGTTTCGTCCTTTATGACCTTAAGGGGAAAGGTCTGCGCAACATCTTCATCAATCCGCCTGCAGGCGTCTATCGGAGACATCTTCCAGTTCGTAGGGCAGGGCGATAGAATCTCGACAAGTGAGAACCCCAGACCCGCCATTTGTACCTTGAAGGCTTTTGTGATGGCTTTTTTGGTTTTTCTTATGTTTTTTACAGAATTTACCGCAGTTCGTTCTATATAAACGGCCCCCCTGGTTATTGCCAGCATTTCGCTCAGATCGATAGGAGACCCGTCACGATTTTTATCGCGACCGCCCGGCGTTGTTGTGGAATTCTGGTCGAGCAGAGTTGTGGGAGCCATCTGCCCGCCTGTCATGCCATAACAGTTGTTGTTTACAAAAATAACGGTAATATTTTCACCTCTGTTGGCTGCATGGATAGTTTCGGCGGTTCCAATGGCGGCAATATCCCCGTCACCCTGATAGGAAAACACGATCCTGTCCGGAAGAGTGCGTTTTATTCCGGTGGCCACTGCCGCGCCCCTGCCGTGGGGAGCTTCTCCCATGTCTACGTCAAAGTAGTCATAAGCCAGTACCGCGCAACCGGCTGGCGGAACGCCTATTGTTTTCTCTCCGATTGCAAGCTCTTCTATGGCTTCAGCCACCAATCGATGTATAATACTGTGCCCACACCCCGGACAATAGTGAAACGGCACTTCCTTCATGTATTTTGGTTTCTTAAAAACAACCTTTTCCATTTATAAATCCTCTTCCAGGTGTCTGCGGTAATACAGTCTGCTTATCGCTCTACTTATTTCGTCAGGCGTTGGAATAATCCCGCCGGGTCGTCCATGGAAGTGCACATGGCTTTTTCCCTCCAGGGATAGTTTTACATCATCCAGCATCTGTCCTGTATTCATTTCAAAAACGAAAAAATCTTTGACTGATCTGCTCATTTCTCTTATGACACTACCGGGAAAGGGCCAGAGTGTTACAGGTCTTAAAAGACCCACCTTAAGTCCCATTTCACGCGCTTTCTTTATGCCACCCTTAGCCACCCTTGCTGCAGTTCCGTACGCGACAACCACAAGTTCGGCATCTTCAGCCATATAGGTTTCCACGGCTGCAATCTCTTTGGAGATGATTTCATACTTTCTTGTGAGTTTCCAGTTATGTTCTTCCATTGCCATCGGATTCAGAATCAATGACTTGATTATTCTGCTTGGCCTTTCATCTGCCCCGTCCAGCACCCATGGTTTGGAGGGCAATTCACTGGGATTAAGAGGGTCAGGAAAAATGACGGGCTCCATCATCTGGCTCATCATCCCGTCGGCCAGTATCATAACAGGTGTTCGATATCTGTCCGCATATTCAAAGGCCTTTCTTGTAAGATCGGCCAATTCCTGACCATAGGCCGGAGCCAGAACGATAGTACGATAATCTCCGTGCCCTCCGCCCCTGGTGGCCTGGAAGTAATCCCCCTGGGAAGGTGCTATATTGCCAAGACCCGGCCCACCCCGCATAGTGTTCACGATCACCGCGGGAAGTTCCGATGCCGCCAGAAACGATATGCCCTCCTGCTTGAGGCTTATACCCGGACTGGATGAACTGGTCATCGCCCTTGCTCCGGCCATGGACGCCCCTAACACCATGTTGATCGCGGCGAGTTCGCTTTCGGCCTGGATAAAGGTGCCGTCTTCCAGTTTGGCCATTGCACCGGACATGAATTCCGGGAGAGCGTTCTGTGGTGTTATGGGATAGCCCGCGTAAAACCGACATCCGGCGCGTATGGCTGCTTCACCGATTACCTGGCTCCCTCTCATTAACAGCTTTTTATCCACGATAGACCTCTATTGCGATATCAGGGCAGATAACCGCGCACATGGCACAGCCCGTGCATTTGCGGTCTTCCCCGGTATTTGTTTCCGTGAATTCGGCTGGATAATACCCCTTTTCATTTAATTCCCCGGAAATAGCGATAAGTTTATCAGGACATACCGACACGCAGAGATAGCATCCCTTGCATAATTTGCTGTCGATTGCTATCCGGCCTTTTTTTGTTTTTATGGTCATAAACTTCACTCAGATTAAATACTGTCAAAAATTTTCACGCAATATAATATCAATGAGTTGAATTTTTCATACAGGCGCCACTGTTATGCCTTTGCCCTGATTTTGTCAAGAGCTTTGAGAAACAATCAATAAAAGTGATGAAAAATAAAAGAGGTTGGGTAAGAATAGTTGAAGTTTTTACAGCTGTATTACTTGTAATTGGGGTTTTATTAGTGGTACTACCAATTATTCAATGTGTCCAAGAGACTCTTTCTCGAGAAAAGAAAAATCGATTTGATCAGGCCGGTAAGGTAGTGACTCTCTTATGTTGTCGGGAATAGGTCCCCATTCTGTTTCGAATCCCTCTAAAAATGTCTGACGGCCTTTTAAAAAATCCCTGACCTTTCTTTTCAGCGATTCTTTATCATGAAACTTGGGATAGGCGGTCATGTAATCCATAT
>JAGGXJ010000069.1 GCA_021163105.1 Syntrophobacterales bacterium | reverse complement strand
TGTATTCGGGATCAAGGTCCAGATATTCACTGTGCCTCACCGCGAGGACAACGGCGTCGGATCCCCTGAGGGTGTCTGACAGGTCTTTCTGTACTCTGATGTTTTTGAGGCCTTCCTGGTTTCTGAAGAAGCGTGACCAGCTGGAGCCGATGGCCGGATAGGTGTCCTGGCTTTCGAGTTCCCACCAGTGTTCAACATAGGGGTCATGGACTTTTATTTCTCCACCCATTTCGGCCAGTTTTCTGACTATCAGCTCCGAGCCACTGTAGCGCGTATCGCCCACATCTTCTCTGTATGAGGCGCCAAGAATTGTGATTGCCGACGCGGCGACGACCTTGCCCATGTTTCTCAGCGCATCCCTGACAAGTTCAGCGGCATGCAGCGCCCTGGTGTCGTTGATGTTTATCGCGTCAGGGGTGATTTTGAAGTTGTCGTCTTCAAATCCCATGAGGTGCCTGTATGCCCATACTCCGAGGCCTCCATCTTTCGGAAGACAGTAGCCACCTATGCCCGGCCCGGGGAAGATCATGTTGTCGTGGGTGGGTCTCACCTTTATGGCCTTCATCACCTTGATCAGGTCGACCCCGTTTTTCTCGCAGAAATTACTCCATTCGTCCATGAATGCCAGGATTGTGGCCCGGTAGCTGTTTTCAACAATTTTCGCGGTCTCGCTTTCTATTGGCTTGTCTAACACGGTGAGGGGATATTCCTCCACATTCAGCACGTCGGACAGGAAGCGGTCCACTTTTTTTCTGCTCTTTTTGTTTATACCGCTGCAGACACGCCAGAAATCGCGGATTGATTTTACATAGTCCCTACCGGGCATGACGCGCTCGTAGCTGTGGGCGAGTAGAGGTTCTTTTTTTATGCCGCGGCTCCTGAAGATCTTCTTCATGCCGGGATAGGCGATATATTCGGTTGTGCCGGGTGGAACAGTGGTTTCGATGAGAACCAGGCATTCCGGGGAGATATTTTCCGCGATTATCCTGATGGAGTCTTCAAGCGCTGCTATCTCGGCTCTGCCTGTGGCGCAATTGCCAAGTTCCTGTTTCAGAAAATCACATTGGACGTCAACTACGACAACGTCCGCTAATTTGAGAGCATTGTAGGTGTATGTTGCTATCAGGTTTTTCTTCTCGGTGACACAGCGCTTGATGAGAATATCCACATCGGGGTCTTCCGCCTTTATGGGACTGACACCCCTGTTCATCATGGGAATCTTCCAGAAGCTTCTGGCGCTGGGCCTCTGCATACCGATGACAAACTTCTTCGGCTCACCGGTTTTTCTGTCTGTGCTGTCCGCAACAACTGCCGCCATTACGGCGCCGACAAAACCGATGCCCATGACAACGACGATCTCACGCCCCATCTGGCGTTGCTCATTGACGAGGATTTGCAGTCGTTCGAACTCTTTGTCGTAGTCTTCTTTATTGGGAAGAGGAAAAACTTCGCCCGAAGGGGCGAGACTGCGCTGGTCTGTCTGGTTCATATATACTCCTATTTAATTAGGGACAAAAGACTAAGAACTTATCACGAAAACGCGAAAGGACGAAAAGACGAAAAAAATGTTTAATTAAAAGATTAAAGGCAAAGAGATAACTGCAAAAGATTATCACGAAAGCACGAAAAAGAGATTATAAAAACGCTAACTTCTGGATTCCGGCTTCCGAGACTGTGTCGTAATTCCTTTTTCTGTCATTTCGAGCAAAGCGAGAAATCTTAACAATGCAATGCCTCAGAAACACAAGATTTCTCGTCCCGACCCATCGGGATGATAACTTGAGAAGATTTTTTACGAAGTCGTCAATGTTTGATTAAAAAACCCTCTCTGGTTGATTTACGGGCACATTCGTTTCTGTCGGGGTAAATCTCGATACCAGGTGCCATCGCTTGAGGAGCATTACCGATAGACCTCTTCCAATGATTCGCGCGTTGAGTTTTAATTTGAAGCGCAGAGCCAGTTTATTGAGCCGTACGGTAATACTGTACAGATATATTCTCCCCATTTTTGCCAGTTCTTCATATAGGCGGTATCGCAAATATGGCGCGATCCCCATGCCTCGACACTCTTTTGAAGTGTAGGCATCAAAGAGATAGGCTTCGTTTTCCGCGAGGGGAAATGGGTGTCCCCGGAAATGGCAGGATTCAAGATCGAACCAGGTAAAAGCGACAATGGTTTTTCCATCCAGCATCCCAAGGCACTTCTTTCCCTCCAGAAGCCTTTGTTGCAAGACCGGCTCACGTATGTTTCGTTCCGGTATCGCCGCAATTTGTGCCATATCCTCCGGGCCGAGAAAACGAATGTCCAGTGGCGATGCGGTTTTCGGAACGCGGGGAGAATCACTGAAGAGGCCTTCTATAATCAGATAATAGGGACAGATCCACACACCGGCTTCCCCGTATATATCAATTACCAGTTGCTTCCAGGAATCGCCTCTGATCCTATGTTTTACATACCGAAGATAATGTTTCATAAAGAAAAAGGATGTGCACCCCTGACCCCACTAATAACCTTCGGGAGAGAAAAGGCAAAACGCAAGACCTGATCCCTATAATCTAAAGTAGGCTATTGTTTTCTTCAGGCCTTCTTCCAGATCTGTTGCGGGCTCCCATTTAAGTTTCTCTCTGGCCAGTGCGATATCGGGCTGGCGCTGCATGGGGTCGTCCTGCGGAAGGGGGCCGTGTACAATTTTTGATTGTGAGTGCGTCAGGTCTATGATTTTTTCGGCTAACTCGAGCATGCTGAATTCGCCGGGGTTTCCCAGGTTTACGGGGCCAATGAAGTCGCCGGGACCGTTCATCATCCGAATCATTCCCTCTATCAGATCGTCTACGTAGCAGAAGGATCGCGTCTGAGTTCCGTCGCCGAAGATGGTGATGTCCCTATTGTTCAGGGCCTGAACAATGAAGTTGCTGACGACCCGGCCGTCGTTTGGGTGCATTCTCGGTCCGTAGGTGTTGAATATTCTGACGACTCTGATGTCGACATTGTTCTGCCGGTGGTAATCGAAGAAGAGGGTCTCTGCACAACGTTTACCTTCATCATAACAAGATCTTATGCCGATGGTGTTGACGTTGCCCCAGTAGCTTTCGATCTGGGGATGAACGGTGGGGTCTCCATAGATCTCGCTGGTGGAGGCCTGAAGAATCCTGGCTCTTACTCTTTTTGCCAGCCCAAGCATGTGGATGGCGCCCATGACGCTGGTCTTGACGGTCTTCACCGGGTTGTACTGGTAATGAATGGGCGAGGCGGGACAGGCCAGGTTGTATATCTGGTCCACTTCGAGGAAAATCGGCTCCACCAGATCGTGGCGTATCAGCTCGAAGTTGGACTTCCCGAGGAGATGCGCTACGTTTTGTTTTCCGCCGGTGAAAAAATTGTCCAGACACAGAACATCATGACCCTCCGCGACCAGCCGGTCACAGAGATGCGAACCAAGAAACCCGGCACCTCCGGTAACTAAAATACGATTATTAATGTTTGATTTTGAATGTTTCATAAAAACTCCAAGTAGCCTGTCATTTCGAACGCTCCCCACTGTCATTTCGAACGAATGTGAGAAATCTTAGCAATGTAAACCTCAGAAACACCATATTTCTCGTCGCTTCTGCTCCTCGAAATGACAATATTCAAAGGTCTCATGACAAATGGTGCGAGTATGACTTTTTACGGGTTTGTCAGTTCTATTTCAACATCAAACATTGTATTTGTAGTCTTTTCAACCGTTAGCCGTGAACTGTAAACCGGTATTAAACATCAAACATCGCTCTCATGGTTTTTTCTATGCCTTTTTCGAGTGTGGTGTTCGCCTTCCAGCCTTTGCTTTGAATTCTGGAGATGTCGAGAAGTTTGCGCGGGGTGCCGTCGGGTTTTGTGTCATCCCATTCCATCCGGCCTTTGTAGTCTGTAATTCGCGATATCATTTTAGCGAGCTCTTTTATGGTTATGTCTTTACCGGCGCCGATATTGACAAATTCGCCTGTGTCTTTCGCGTCATAATTTTCCATGAGTAGAACAGCAGCATCGGCCAGGTCGTCTGCGTAGAGAAATTCTCTCAGCGGCACTCCGGTTCCCCACAGGATGACTTTGTCGGGGTGAATACCGAATCCAGCGAGGTGTTTTGTGATCGGCTCCGGGCCGTCGGGTGAATCCGCGGGCAGGTTATTCCCGTGTTTTTCAAGGTCGTGCGCGATGGCGCTGTAATCTTTCCTGAAAAGGAGTCCAGCCAGATGGAATCTGCGTATCAGGGCGGGCAAAACATGTGAGGTCTCAAGGTCAAAGTTGTCTCCCGTGCCGTAGAGGTTCGTGGGCATGACGGAGATGAAGTTTGTTCCGTACTGCTCGTTGTAATACCGGCACAGTTTTATCGCGGCTATCTTCGCTATGGCATATGGTTCGTTCGTCGGTTCCAGTTCCGATGTCAGAAGGTATTCTTCTTTCAGGGGCTGCGGGGCGCTTCTGGGATAGATGCAGGAAGAACCGAGGTTCAGCAGCTTTTTGACTTCATACGCGTGGGAGGCGTGGATAATGTTGGCCGCTATCATTATGTTTTCATAGATAAACTGGGCCTTGTATGTGCTGTTAGCTAATATGCCCCCAACCTTTGCCGCGCACAGAAAGACATATTCGGGCCGTTCCTTTTCAAAGAAGTCTTCGACATCCTGCTGCCTCGTGAGGTCAAGCTCCTCATGAGACCGGAAGATAAGATTTTTGCAACCCCCGGCCTCAAGCCTTCTCTTAATGGCGGAGCCCACCATGCCGCGGTGGCCGGCGATGTAGATTTTATTAGATGATTGCATCAGAATAAGCTCAATGGTTGATTGAAGAGATTAAAAACAAAAGAATAAAGATTAAACATTGATACGTCCGTAAAAAGTCGAATTTTGTCTTTTTTTGTCATTCCGTGCTTGACACGGAATCCAGTATTTTCAAGAACTTCTGGATACCGGTTTTTACCGGTATGACGGTTTGAATTATATAACACCGTTTGATAAACTATAAAAAGTTACCGAATTATTGAGCTATTACAGTTGTCCCTATTTTTCTCAAGGCCGCTCCTCCGGGAACGTGGTTGAGAAATAGGGAAGTGTCCCTAATTTAATAGCCGGCGTCGCGGAGGAGCTTTTTCTTTTCGGCTAATTCGAGGTCGGTTTCGATCATCATCCCGATGAGTTGGTCAAAGGTGGTTTCGGGCTTCCATCCGAGGATTTTCTGTGCCTTGGTGGAGTCGCCGAGGAGCACGTCGACTTCGGTCGGGCGGAAATAACGTTCGTCTATCTCAACGTACTGGCGGTAATCGAGATCGAGTTTTTCGAAGACTCGCTCCACGAATTCTCGGACGGAGTGTGTCTCACCGGTGGCTATCACAAAATCGTCCGGTTTGTCTTGCTGCAGCATCATCCACATGGCTTCCACGTAATCGCCGGCAAAACCCCAGTCTCTTTTTGCATCCAAATTGCCCAGGTAGAGTTTTTCCCGCAGACCCAGTTTGATCCTGGTTGCCGCGGCGGTGATTTTTCGTGTGACAAAGGTTTTGCCACGGCGCGGGGATTCATGGTTGAAGAGGATGCCGTTGCAGGCGAATATATTGTAGGCGTCGCGATAGTTTTTGACCACGTAGTATGAATAGACCTTAGCGGCGGCGTAGGGGCTTCGGGGCTGGAATGGCGTGAGTTCGCTCTGCGGGGGGGAGGCCGCCCCGAACATTTCACTGGACGAGGCCTGGTAGAATTTTGCCCTGATGCCGGTTTTTCTGATTGCCTCCAGAAGCCTGATTGTCCCCAGTCCTGTAATATCGCCGGTATATTCGGGCGTGTCGAAGCTCACGCGCACATGGCTCTGGGCGCCAAGATGATATATTTCATCCGGCTTAATGTCAGACAGAAGATTGGTCAGGTGGGCGGATACGGAAAGATCGCCGTAATGCAGGTACATCCGCGTCTCCGGATCATGCAGATCCTTGTAGAGGTGATCGATGCGGCCGGTGTTGAAGGTGCTCGATCTCCTGATAAGACCATGCACCTCGTATCCCTTGTCCAGGAGAAACTCGGCAAGGTATGATCCATCCTGTCCGGTGATGCCAGTGATAAAAGCTTTTTTCATATCATCTTCCTTTTAAAATAGTGACTATTTTTATACCAATCGATGAATTTTTTTATTCCCTCTTCTATCGGTGTTGAGGGTCTGAATCCTGTGTCATCCACCAAGTCATCTATGTCGGCGAAGGTCACAGGAACATCTCCCGGTTGGAGGGGAAGCATATTCTTTTTTGCCTTTATGCCGAGGGCGTTTTCAAGGGTCTCGATGAATTTCATAAGTTTAACGGGGTTGTTGTTTCCGATGTTGTATATCCTGTATGGCGCGAAGCTCGTTCCGGGATCCGGCCTGTCGCCGCTCCAGTCCGCGTCCGGTGCAGGAATCCTGTCCATCACTCTGACAATGCCTTCTATTATATCGTCGATGTAGGTGAAGTCTCTCTGCATTTTCCCATGATTATAGACGTCTATCGGCTTTTTGTTAAGAATGGCGTCGGTGAAGAGGAAAAGCGCCATGTCGGGTCTTCCCCAGGGGCCATATACCGTGAAGAACCGCAGGCCGGTGCAGGGGATTTTGTAGAGGGCCGCGTAGGAATGCGCCATAAGTTCGTTCGCTTTCTTCGTGGCGGCGTAGAGGCTTACCGGATGATCGACATTCTGGTGTACAGAAAAGGGCATCGCGGTATT
>JAGGXJ010000133.1 GCA_021163105.1 Syntrophobacterales bacterium | reverse complement strand
GAGTCTTATTTTTAAGATCAAGCTGGCTCATGAAAAAAGCCGCAGGATCTATGGCAGTCCCAGGATTACCGCTGAATTGCATGCAAGCGGCATCAGATGCGGTAAGGACCGTATTGCCCGTCTTATGCGAGAGAACGGGATAATGGCAAAGACAAGGCGCAGATTCAAGATTACTACAGATTCGAAGCACGATTTACCGATAGCCAAAAACCTTCTCAATCAGGACTTTACCGCCGATGCTCCAAACAAAACGTGGACGGGAGACATCACTTATATTTGGACAAGGCAGGGCAGGATGTATCTTGCTGTAATATTAGATCTTTTCAATCGTGAGATCGCGGGCTGGTCCATGAGAAAAAGAATAACAAAGAACATAGTGACAGAAGCCCTCACAATGGCTGTAAAACGGAAAAGACCGCAGAAAGGGTTGATGTTTCATTCAGACCGTGGAAGCCAGTACGCCAGTCATGGATTTAGAAAGCTTCTGGAAAAACATAATTTTATCCAGAGCATGAGTGGTAAGGGGAATTGTTACGAGCGCGAAGCCTGCCCTTGGGGTATAATGCTGTTACGGAAAGCTTCTTCCACACATTAAAGACAGAACTCGTGTACTTTGAAAAATACAGAACTCGATCAGAGGCACGCCAGAGTATCTTCGAATACATCGAGATATTCTACAACAGGATCAGGAGGCATTCATATTTGGGATATGTTTCTCCTGTTGACTTTGGCAGGCTGTCTGTGGCAGCTTAACTGGGTGTCTGTTATTTCGGGGGAAGATCATACTCCCACCAGTTGTCATTTCGAGCAAAGCGAGAAATCTTGTGTTTCTGGGGTGTTACATTGCTAAGATTTCTCATCCCGATAAATCGGGATTCGAAATGACAGGCTACCTGGACTTTTTACGAGGCCATCAAAATTCAACATTAAAAATTTAAAATTGTATCTATGATGCCCGGAATCTACATACATATACCGTTCTGCCTGTCTAAATGTGGCTACTGTGATTTTTATTCGGTCACATCAACTGAAAAAATCCCCCGTTTTATCGATTCCCTCCTGAAAGAGATGGAGATGTATCGTGGCTGTTTCAACCGTTTCGATACCCTCTATCTGGGAGGCGGCACCCCTTCCCTGCTTGATCCCACACAGTTAACAGAGATTATTGGCGGCGCGCATAAGCATTTTCCCCTGTCTTCCGATACGGAAATTACTATCGAGGTAAATCCCGGGGATCTCAATCGGGAAAAGGCGGAATCACTTTTTAAGACGGGCATTAACCGGATCAGTATCGGCGTACAGTCCTTTGATGAACATATCCTTTCATTTTTAGGACGCAGGCATTCGTCGACTGACGCGATATCCGCGATAGAAAATGTCCGAAACACAGGATTCGACAACATGGGTCTCGATCTTATCTATGGAATACCCGGACAAGATCTCAGATCATGGCTGGAGACGCTCCACACGGCTCTCTCCTTTACGCCGGAGCACCTTTCCTGCTACCAGTTGACCATAGAACCTTCAACACCACTGGGAATCAAATACGGGGCCGGAGAGATTGTCCCCCTGAATGAGAATCTTCTCTACGAGTTTTTCATGAAAACATCCGAACTGCTCGAAGCCTCCGGATATACGCACTATGAGGTCTCAAATTTCGCAAGGGGCCCTGAATTTATGTCCCGGCACAACCGGAAATACTGGGATCATACGCCCTATCTCGGTCTCGGCCCGGCGGCACATTCGTTCTCCGGTAACAGAAGGTGGTGGAATCACCGCTGTGTCGACAGATATATCGAAGATGTCAATAAGAAAATGCCCCCAATCGAAAAGTCCGAAATACTAACCCTGGAGCAGCTCCGGCTGGAAGCACTCTATCTGGGCTTTCGCACAAAGATGGGGATCGATCTTCAGGATTTCTCAGAAAGATATGCCTTCGACCTGCTTGATAAAAAAAATGAAATGTTAAACAGGATTAGCGAAGAAGGCCTTATAATCATACGAGATAATCACATCTACCCCACTCGCAGGGGACTCGCCATGTCAGACAGCCTCTCATTGATATAGGCCCGAAATATATCCCACCCTGTGATTCTTATCCGTCGTGAGCAGGAAATTGCCCTTGACACATACCGATTACTTTCCTATACAAGCAAATCAGGATTTGTTTTTTCTAATAGTCAACTCAAATACGGATGGATGTGAGGAAGAGGGGTGCAATTCCCCCGCTGCCCCGCAGCCGTAAAGGGAACGAAAGCCCGGAATGCCACTGTTCCGCTAAGAGCGGGATGGGAAGGCGGGCAAGTAGGCTGCCCTGAGCCGGAAGACCTGTCCATCTGAAATTCCTCGAGGGAGGTGTGTCATGAAGAAAGTCCTTCATTTTCACTGCTATATTGTTTCTGAAATCTGTTTTTCCGTTCAATATGGGTCACATGCACCGGAACCGGTAAGATGTCTCGTAAAATCATAACTCTTGCCAGGGTGATTAAGGTCTGCGGTGTGCTGATCCTGATTTTTATTGCCGTGGCAATTGCGTCGGTCCTGATCGGCCCGGCCGAAATAGGCATTATCCCGGGTCTGAAGGGGCTTTTCCTCGGATGGCGGGAAGGATATGCCGCTTTAACACCATCGGAAAAGACTATCATCTTCTCCATCCGCCTGCCCCGGGTTATCTTTGCGGGGCTCGTAGGCGCATCTCTTTCATGCGCCGGGGTTATCTTTCAAGCCCTTCTTCGCAACCCGCTGGCTGACCCTTTTATTCTTGGCATTTCCGGTGGGTCGGCTGTCGGCGCCATTATCGGTATTATACTGGGGTTAGGCTCTGTTCCTTTCGGCATTCCGGGTCTTGCCTTTCTGGGCGCTGTTTTTACCGTGTTTCTGGTCTTTTTAATTGGAAAGTCCGGCAGGGAACTGAATTCAACCACACTGCTTCTGGCAGGCGTTATCGTAAACGCGTTCTTTTCAGCGGTTATCATGTTCTTAATCTCCATCAGCAGCAACGCGGATCTGCACAATATCACCTTTTGGCTGATGGGCAATCTCAGCATGGTTAACTGGACCAGTATCGCCCTTGAAGGCATTCTGCTGCTTTTCGGATTTGTCATCATCTATTCATATTCCCGGCCGTTGAACCTCATTGTGATCGGGGAAGAGACAGCAATACAGTTAGGCGTTAATGTGGAAAGAACAAAGGTTGTTCTTTTTCTGGCTGGATCTCTTATAACCGGTCTGGCTGTCGCGTTCAGTGGAATCATAGGATTTGTCGGGCTTATTATACCTCATATTATGAGAATGCTGTTAGGCCCTGATCACCGGCTTCTGCTGCCGGCATCGCTGCTGTTCGGGGCATCGTTTCTAATAGCAACGGATACTGTCGCGCGAACGCTGATTCCTCATTCCGAGCTGCCCGTGGGAGTGATTACCGCTTTGGCAGGCGCTCCATATTTCATTTATCTCCTGAAAAGGAGGTCTGTCTGATTCATGGCTATTGTAAAAACAGAAGGTGTCGGGTTCAGCTATGAAAGTGACCGGGTCTTAAAAGATATTTCCTTCGAGACCCGTGAGGGAGAATTCCTGGGAATCATAGGACCGAATGGATCGGGTAAAACGACTCTTCTGAAAATCATCGACGGAATATTCGCGCCGCGGGAGGGAACCGTATCGATTAACGAAACCGATATCAGAAAATTTAAACGCCATGATATAGCAAAAATGATAGCGGTCGTTCCCCAGGATTCTTCCGTGACTTTTTCATTTACCGTTCAGGAAGTTGTCCTGATGGGCAGATCTCCTCATCTCGGCAGGTTGAGATTTGAGGAGCAGTCGGATTTCGAAATCGTTCGCAAGGCGATGGCAATGACGGATACCCTTCCATTTGCCGCCAGGAGCATCAACGAACTGAGTGGCGGTGAACGGCAGAGAGTGCTCATAGCAAGGGCGTTGGCTCAGCAGCCACAGGTAATACTTTTAGATGAATCGACCGCCTTTCTGGATATCAAACACCAGATAGCGTTTTTCGACTTAATGAAGAACTTGAACAAAATGGAGAAACTAACTGTAATTACTGTTACTCACGATATCAATCTTGCATCTTTTTTCTGTGACAGGGTGATGCTTTTGAGTGACGGGGAAATCCATTCCGTTGGAACTCCCGACGAGGTAATTACTGCACCCAATATTAAGGAGGTGTATGAAACAAATGTCATTGTTGACGCCAATCCTCTGAATGGATTGCCGAGAGTAACATTGATGGCTTTAAGCCTGTCAGATCAAGGAAGCCGGTCGGAAGCCGGCGCTGCCCCGCAACTGTAGGCGGAACGAAATCCACACAATGTCACTGATTCCCTGAAAAGAGGATCGGGAAGGCGTGGAAAGTAGATATTGCCGCAAGCCAGGAGACTTACCTGACAGATCAAACAATAATTCTAACCGAGGGGAAGGAGAAAGAAGAAATGAGGAAGTTGTTGAGTTGTGCGGCAGTGTTATTAGTATTTATGTTTTTGGGCTTACCTGTACCGATTTTTGCGCAGGAAGAGGTAGAGGTTATAACATTGGAAGAGACGGTGGTAACGGCAAGCAGAGATAAAGAAGAGGTTCGCAAGATTCCAGCGAATGTAAGTGTTATTACGGCGAAAGATATTGAAGAGTCCAGAGCTACAAGTATTGTGGAAGTATTGGAAAATTTAGCAAGCATTAATTTTAGAACTTTCAGTGGTAATCCTTCACAGGCCACAATAGACATGCGTGGTTTTGGAGGAGACAATCCGCATGGCAGAACTTTAATCATGCTGGATGGCAGAAGATTGAACAGACCGGATATGTCATCCGTGAACTGGCTTCAGATACCGATCAATAATGTTGAAAGGATAGAAGTTGTCAGGGGCGCCGGTAGTGTTCTGTATGGTGACTCTGCTGTTGCCGGTGTGATTAATATCATCACAAAAAGAGGTAAAGGGAAGCCTGAGGTAGATGTTTCGGTTATAGTCGGAAGCTATGGTCTACATGATGAGAGAGTCGGAATTACCGGTTCTACGGACAGACTTTCATATGCCCTGACAGGCGAAAATCAAAAAACATTCGGATATAGAGAAAGATCAAAGTTTGCATCGAAGGGCGCTGGATTAAATCTGGGTTATGATGCAAGCGATTATTTGGATGTCACCCTTGGGTTGTCCTTTAACAAAACCGATTTTGATATGCCAGGCAGCCTGACGAAGGCCCAGATGGAGCAGGACAGGAGACAGTATCAGCCCGGCCATTCGTATGATGACTCATCAAACAAATATTACAATGCCAATCTGGGGATAGAATCCATACTGGGCGATTTCGGACGTTTTGACGTCAATTTTCTGTATGGCAATAAGGACATAGATTGTGCAATGCCATCTTGGTGGTTATATTACGACGCTGACATTGATACATTTGGCGTGACACCTAAGTATATCTTTGAAAAGGATGTTTTCGGACATGGCAATAAGCTTACTCTGGGGTTGGATTACTATCATGAAACCCTCGACAGGGATAAATTCAATGATCGTGAAAAGACATTGAAGGCATCTACGGCAGAACTGACGAAAAACAGTTTAGGCTACTACATCAGAGACGAATTCAACATCCTCAAAGAACTTATCCTGAGTGCAGGGTATAGAACTGAAAGGACGGAAATAAAAGGGAAAGAAACACTTACAACTGGAACGACGCCTTTTGACAGCAAGAAAATCCATAAAGGCGAGGCATATGAAGCAAGACTTACCTATTTAATAGGAGAGAAATCCAAGGTCTTTGCAAAATATGCCCGGGTCTATCGCTATCCGTTTCTCGATGAACAGGCATCATACTGGGGATTTGGAACGGACGCCTTCTTAACAGATCTTGAAAAAGAGAAGGGCAAGAGCTATGAAATAGGCACTCAGTTTTATCCTCTGGAAAACCTGAAGATTGGATTGACTTTATTCAGAATTGGCATGGAAGATGAAATTGCGTGGAACAATGTTACATCCAGAAATGAAAACCTTGACAAGACGAGACACGAAGGAGTCGAGTTTGCCATGTCTTATAAATTAAAGAACCTGGCCAAAATTTACGGCAACTTCACCTATCATGATGCAGAATTCAGGGAAGGCGGGAATGTCGGCAAGAAAGTGCCTTTAGTTCCTCAGGAAATGGCCAATGCCAGACTGGAAATATATCTGCCATATGCTCTTATGTTACGTCCTGAAGTGGAATATGTTGGAAAAAGTTATCTAGGCAATGACAACGACAACAGCGCCGAGCAGCTGGATGATTACACAATCTATAATCTTTTCCTCCGGTATGACCCCGAATTTAGCGACCTCAAACTTTCGGCCTTCTTCGGTGTCGAAAACCTGACAGACGAGAAGTGTTCTACAATGGGATATGAAGGCACGCCTAATGTATATTATCCATCACCCGGAATTACAATTAAAGGGGGAATATCCTTTAAGTTTTAGTTTCGATAATCATCAGGGGGACAATATGAAAGGATATGTTCAGGTTTATACAGGCAATGGAAAAGGCAAAACGACAGCGGCCTTCGGCCTTGCTCTGCGTGCGGCCGGAGCAGGTCTTAAGGTGTACATCGCCCAGTTTGTCAAGGGAATGAAGTACAGCGAACTCGACACCATGAAAAAACTGTCAGACTCTATTACAATAAAGCAGTATGGCAGAGACTG
>JAGGXJ010000082.1 GCA_021163105.1 Syntrophobacterales bacterium | reverse complement strand
TGAGGAAAGAAGGATACCCGGTCGCAGTGTGGAGCAGACTGGACAGAATGGCTCATCAGCCGAACGAAAGTTGCGCGATATCGAACATGATGGGAAACGCGAAGGTATTCGCGCGCCTGTTTCTGGGTGCATACTGATTATTGATTCCGGGCCGCTCTAAAAATTGTTTCCGCTAATCTGCCGAATTCCCCCACAGTCAGCGTCTCTCCCCTCCTCCGTCTATTTATCCCGGCCTCGTCAAGAAGGGAGGAAACATCCATGTCCCCTGAACACACGGTGTCCATACCCTTCAGGTTGTTGGCGAGAGTCTTTCTTCTCTTTGAGAAGGCCGCCTTCACCGTTTTAAGGAACATGCCATGATTGGACAGCTCGAAGAGGGGTCTTTCGCGCATATCCATCTTCAGCACGGAAGAATCCACCTTCGGTTTAGGGTGAAAACAGGATGGGGGAACCGTCATAATCGTTGAGAGCACCGCATACATGGGAATGATTACTGAAAGTATTCCATATTCCTTCGTTCCCGGCGCCGCTGTTAGCCTGTCCGCGACCTCTTTCTGAAACATCAGAGTTGCCGAGGATATATGATCTCTGAATTCGATCAGGCGGAACAGTATCTGTGACGATACATTGTATGGAATATTGCCTATAACCTTTATCTTTCCATTACCGCCTAAGGGTGAGGAAAAATCGTAACGGAGAACATCCGTATGAATTATCTCGATCTTGGATATCTCCTTCATCTCTTCGTTCAGGACATTCACAAGCTTCGGGTCTATTTCAAGGGCAATGACCTTTTTTGCTCTCTCTGCGATCATCGAGGTCATGGCGCCCAGTCCCGCCCCGATCTCGACCACGGTATCATCCCTGTCGATCTTCGAGACATTCACTATCCGGGTAGTTATATTGTTGTCCACAAGGAACGATTGCCCAAGGCGTTTTACCGGGCGTATACGATGTCTCTTGAGAATTTTCAGGGGAGATTCCATTGTTTCAGTCCGGCTCCGGAAAAGATTGATCAGCCTTTTGTTGGGTTTCGTACCTCAACCCAACCTACAACTGTCTAAAATTTGTTTCGGTCAATCGAGAGGCCACTTGGATACTGCGTTGAGATCGAAACTGTCTTTCTTGCCGTCACGAAGGAGATTATCACCAGCAACCGCTATCATTGCCGCGTTGTCGGTGCAGAGAACGGGTGGAGGAACAAATATCTCTATCCCCCTTCTTTTGCCCTCCTCGAAAAATCTTTCTCGCAACCGGCTGTTCGAGGCCACTCCGCCGCACACCACCACCCTCGGCACAGATGCGTCTTCAGCAGCCTTAAGTGTCTTGTCAACAAGTACATCCACTATGGCTTCCTGATAACTTGCGGCAATATCCGATACTTCGTCAGGAGATATTGGTTCTTTTTTCCCCTTTATGTGGTTTAGAAGCGCCGTTTTCAGACCGCTGAAACTGAAATCGATACTTCCCTTCATCGCGCGCGGAAAAACTACGGCCGCGGGGTTTCCCTTTTTTGCCAGTCTGTCTATGACCACTCCACCGGGATATCCAAGAACCAGCATCCTGGCGGCCTTGTCAAACGCTTCCCCCGCCGCGTCATCCCTTGTCTGTCCCAGTATCTGAAAGTCGCCGAATCCCCTGACAAGATATATATGTGTATGTCCCCCCGAAACCACCAGGGCGATGAAGGGGAAATGGGGTTTCCTGTCAGTGAGAAATATGGCGGCAATGTGTCCCTCTATGTGATTTACGCCCACAAATGGAATGCCCCCAGCGAATGCCATCGCCTTCGCGGTCGAGAGACCGACAAGGAGGGAACCCACCAGACCAGGGCCTCTCGTCACGGCGATTCCTTCTATATCGTTCATCGATACACCGGCATCATCCAGAGCCTGTCGCGTTACCGGTATGATCGCCTCCATATGTTTTCTGGATGCGATTTCGGGGACAATGCCCCCATATTCGCCATGGATTTCTATCTGCGATGCTATGACGTTGGACAGCATTTCTGTGCTGTCGGAAACCACTGCCGCCGCTGTTTCATCACATGAGGATTCTATCCCTAATACGAGCATTCTACCTCCGTAAAAGTATGTTTTTAATTTGATTTTGAACTTGAAACTTAGTATCGAAAGGATATATAGGAAAGTCGCTTATTTGTAAATACAAAACCGGGATTATAAGAATGGAGAAAGAATACGATTTTCTGGTGCTTGGCAGTGGTATAGCGGGGCTATCCTTCGCTATAAAGGCCGCGGAACTGGGAACCGTCGCGGTCGTCACGAAGAAAGAGGAGGTAGAATCGAATACAAACTACGCCCAGGGGGGAATTGCCGCCGTGACTGACGATGACGACAATTTCGAATCCCACATAAACGATACACTGGAAAGTGGAGCGGGACTGTGCAGGGAAGACGTAGTGAAATTCGTTGTAACGGAAGGCCCCGAAAGAATCAGGGAACTTATCGAGTGGGGCGTGCACTTCACTAAGACGAAAGACAGCAAGCCTGGCGCCTATGACCTTGGGAGAGAGGGGGGGCACAGCCGCAGGAGGGTCCTTCACGCGGAAGATATCACCGGCAGAGAGGTAGAACGAGCGCTGGTCAAGAAGGCCGCCTCAAAAAAGAACATAACAATCTACGAAAACTTCTTTTCAATAGATCTTATCTGCAGGTCAAAGCTTACCGGCTGTAAAAAGAAAAACGACAGGTGTCTCGGGGTATATGCCTTTGACGTGGACAAGGGCATTGTTCATACCTTCAGGGCGAAGTTTGTCATGCTGGCTACAGGAGGATCAGGAAAGGTTTACCTGATTACTACAAACCCCGATATTGCTACGGGAGACGGAGTGGCAATGGCCTACAGAGCCGGTGCCAAGATCGCCAACATGGAATTCATGCAGTTTCATCCCACCTGCCTTTATCACCCCGACGCAAAATCCTTTCTCATAAGCGAGGCGGTGAGGGGCGAGGGAGCTGTATTGAAGCTCAAGGATGGCTCCACATTCATGGAGAAATACCATCCTATGAAGTCACTGGCTCCCAGAGATGTTGTCGCCAAGGCAATAGACACAGAGCTAAAAAAATCAGGGGATGAATACGTCCTTCTGGATATCACACAGATGAGCAAAGAATTTCTCGTGAAAAGATTCCCTTATATCTACAACAGGTGTCTTGAGTTCGGCATCGATATGGCCATCGATCCTATACCGGTGGTTCCTGCAGCCCATTACCAGTGTGGTGGAGTGCTGGTGAATCTCTCCGGCGAGACCAGCATCAACGGACTCTTCGCGTGTGGAGAGGTGGCATGTACCGGCCTTCACGGCGCCAATCGTCTTGCAAGCAACTCACTCCTGGAGGCCCTTGTGTTCGCGCACAGAGCCTTCGAAAAGGCCCGGGAACTTCTACCAGCGGTGAAAAAAGATTTCACACCCATACCACCGTGGGATCCGAAAGGCGCGACCGAGAGCGACGAATCTATTGTAGTCTCGCACAACTGGGATGAAATCAGACTGTGCATGTGGAACTATGTGGGCATCGTAAGGTCCGACAAGAGACTGGAGCGCGCGAAGAGAAGAATCAATCTGATAACGAGGGAGATAGAGGAATACTACCGGAATTTCACCATAACGACCAATCTGCTCGAACTGCGCAATATCGCCACGGTGGCCGGGATCATTATCGAGTGCTCGCGCCTCAGGAAGGAAAGCCGCGGTCTTCACTACAATCTTGATTATCCTGAAAGGGACGATGTCAACTGGATAACAGATACGGTGATAAGCAAGAACTGGGGATAGAGGTGAACCATGAATAAAAAACAGATAAAAAAGACTCTTCTACATGACTGGCATCTGGAACATGGCGCTAATATGGCCATGTTCGGTGGATACGAGATGCCGCTCTGGTACCCTTCCGGGGCGAAACGGGAACATCTCGCGGTCCTCACGGGTGCCGGAATGTTCGATACAAGCCACATGGCCGTTATTATGGTTGAAGGTCCTGGCACACTGGATCTTTTCCAGGCCTGTTTCACCAAGGACCTGGAGGCATGCATAGGAAAGGGCAAGACCCCTCTTGTACCGGGAAGGTGCGCCTACGGCGCCTTTTTAGACGATCTGGGTCATGTCAGGGATGATGCTATCGTCTCACAGATAGCTCCAGAGATGTACATGATCGTTGTGAACGCCGGGATGGGTGGACAGATCGCCCGTTACCTGAAAGATCAGGCAGGCGGGTCAGACATTGAAATCCATGATCTTACCGACGGGGTCGGAAAAATGGATATACAGGGACCCATGTCCGCCAGAATATTAGCGAAGATAATAAGAGAACCGGAAGCGGTGTTTGATCGTATGGTTTATTTCAGTTTCAAGGGGTTCTTTGATGACGATTCCCCCCTCGCGGGTGCCGTGCGTCTATTGGACGGCACCCCTGTCATGCTGTCACGTACCGGCTACACCGGCGAGTTTGGCTTTGAAATATTCATAAATCCCGATAATATTGAGCGTGCATGGAAAATGGCGCTGGAGGCGGGAAAGAATTTCGAACTTACGGTATGCGGCCTTGCCGCGCGCGATTCCCTGCGAGCAGGAGCGGTGCTTCCACTGTCTCACCAGGACATCGGCCCCTGGCCATTCATCAACAATCCCTGGAGTTTTGCCATTCCCTTCAATAACGACCGAACGGGTTTTACCAAAAAGTTCATAGGGGATCAGGCCCTTAAAGGCATTGAAGAACCGGAACATACCTACCCTTTTGCGGGTTTCGACATGCGCAAGGTATCTCCCGATGATTCGACAGTTGTAACAGACTCGGACAGCGCTGAGATCGGCGTTGTTCTGACCTGTGTAACCGACATGGCCATAGGCCGGGTGGAGGGAAAGATATACAGCGTAGCCAGCCCTGACAAACCGGATGGATTTAATCCGAAGGGACTTTCCTGCGGTTTTATCAGGGTAACAAAAAAACTGTCCGGCGGAGACACTGTGGAGTTGAAGGACGGCAGACGAACTATAAAAGTTGCAATAGTGGATGACATCCGTCCCGATCGCACAGCGCGCAGGGCAATCAAAAATATGTTGTAGTTCTGAAAAGAATTTTGACAGGATATACAGGGTTGGGGTTCTGTCCAACTCGACATTAGGGGAAAAGGGGGTGATAAGAAAGAGTAAGTTATAATAATCACAAAACAGCAATGTAACTGCCGCTCAATGGGGAAAGCCGTGAGAATCGGCTGCAGTCGCGCTACGGTATCGAGAAGCAATCGCAAACTCGGAGCCCGAATACCATGGCAGTTATGAAAACTAATCGTCGCGTAAACGAAAGGAAAGAAACATGACAAAACAAATCAGGACCAATGTTCTTGGTTATCCAAGAATTGGTGCAAAAAGAGAACTTAAAAAAGTAATCGAGGATTTTTGGAAAGGTACATACTCGCAAGATGAACTTCTGAAAGTAGCCGGAGATTTACGGATAGAGAATTGGAAGATTCAAAAAAAAGAAGGGATTACCCTGATTCCAAGTAATGACTTCAGCTTATATGATCAAATGCTTGATATGAGTTGTTTGTTAGGAGCAATACCTTCAAGATTTGATTGGGACGGTTCTGAGATCGACCTTGACCTTTATTTCAGGCTGGCCAGAGGAAAAAGCAAGACCGATGGTTCAGACCAATCAAACGTCTTGCCCTGTGAAATGACAAAATGGTTCGATACCAATTATCATTATATTGTTCCTGAGCTTACAGAAGATACAGACTTCAGAATTTCATCAAGCAAAGTTTTTTCTGAATTCAAAGAAGCCTGTGATTTGAACATAATGACAAAACCGGTTCTTATCGGACCTGTAACCTATTTGCTTTTAAGTAAAAATCCAGATAAGGAGAATTTTAACCCTTTAGAATTACTGCACAAACTTATTCCTGTTTACTGTGAAATTGTCAAAAGACTGGAAGATGCAGGAGCTGAATGGATTCAATTGGATGAGCCAATCTTTTCGACAGATATCAATGAAGATGCTCTGAAGGCACTTCAAATCTCTTATGATACGATTTCCAAGGCTATCTCAACAGCCCAATTGATAGTTGCTAATTACTTTGGTGGATTAGGTGAGCATTTATCGACATTTACAAATCTCCCCGTACAGGCTTTACACATTGATGCTGTCAGAGCTCCATCAGAAGCTGCTTTGGTTTGTGATGCCATTTGCAACGATAAGTTGCTTTCGGTCGGCATAGTTAACGGTAGAAATATTTGGAAGAACAACTTTGAAGACTCTCTAAATACGTTGAGGGTGCTCCTTTCAAAAGTCGGTAAAGAGCGACTTTTGGTTGCGACTTCCTGTTCGCTGTTACATTCCCCTGCTGCTCTGGCATCCGAGACGGAAATGGAAGATGAAATAAAGAACTGGCTATCATTCTCGGAAGAAAAAATTAAAGAAGTTGTGGTTCTGGCTAAAGCATTGACGGGAAATGAATCTGTATCCGATGAATTGAAGCAGAACAAAGAAGCAATGCAATTACGACAATCAAGTTCACTTATCAATAAGGAGGATGTGAAGAACAGGTGTAATACCGTTAAACCCGAAAATTATAATAGAACATTGCCGTATCAGGAAAGAAAGGTCATACAGAAGGCAAGATTTAACCTCCCGGAATTGCCTGCGACAACGATTGGCTCGTTTCCGCAAACGATAGAAATTCGTAAAAAACGGGCTGATTTCAAGAAGAATGTTATCTCCAGGAGCGAATACGAAGAGTTCTTAAAAAATGAGATAAAAGAGACAATCTCTAAACAGGAAATACTGGACTTGGATGTTTTAGTCCATGGCGAAGCAGAACGTAATGACATGGTAGAATATTTTGGCGAGCAGCTGGATGGCTTTGTTTTTACCAAATTTGGCTGGGTGCAAAGTTATGGTACCCGTTGCGTAAAGCCTCCCATAATTTATGGAGATATCTCACGGCAGGTACCTATAACTTTGGAGTGGATCTGTTATGCTCAATCACTAACCGAACGACCTGTAAAAGGCATGTTGACAGGGCCTATTACTATTTTGCAATGGAGTTTTGTTCGTGATGACCAGCCCAGGTCAGAAACAGCAAAGCAAATTGCTCTTGCATTGAGAGATGAAGTACAAGATCTCGAGAAATCAGGTATTGGGATTATTCAAATCGATGAGCCCGCGCTGCGAGAGGGGTTACCCCTGAAGAAAGCAGATTGGGCGGAATATTTAAGGTGGGCCGTGGATTGTTTCAGATTGTGCGCAAATGGCGTTAAAAATGAAACTCAAATTCATACTCACATGTGTTATTGCGAGTTCAATGATATTATGGATTCTATTGCAGCGTTGGATGCTGATGTTATCTCCATGGAAGCAGCCCGTTCTAAAATGGAATTACTGAGAGCTTTTTCAGATTCTAAGTACCCCAACGATATAGGGCCCGGGGTTTATGATATTCATTCTCCCCGTGTTCCGTCTGTAGATGAAATGGTACAATTGCTTGAAAAAGCACTCACTGTTATTCCTCGGGAATATTTGTGGGTGAATCCAGATTGTGGATTGAAGACACGAAAGTGGGAAGAAACAATAGAGTCACTGGGAAATATGGTGAAAGCGGCTAAAACATTGCGAAACACTTAGGAATTTTTTCTCTGACAAATCGATTGAGCGGGTTTAAAATGATAATTTGCACCGTTTTAAACTCGCTCATTTCTGCCGTTCGCAGTAAAAAAACCTTGACGATCGGTCCTTATTTGGTATCACATTTGGATCGGAGATGACAAAGATGTATTAGCGAGGTCACAGGTACTGATTGCAGATTCAATATTATAAAAAGGAGAAAAAGAGATGAAAGAGATCGAAGAATTATTTTTGCCGGATAATGTACGCTACGCGGAGACGCATGAATGGGCCAGGGATGATGATGGCAATGTGACGGTAGGAATCAATGACTACGCTCAGGATCAACTTGGTGACATTGTGTTTGTTGAGCTTCCCGAGGTCGGCGCCACCCTTGATAAGGGAGAAGAATTCGGCACACTGGAATCGGTGAAGGCCGTATCGGAGATATACATGCCTGTTTCAGGGGAGATCACGGCAATAAACGAAGCCCTTGAAGAAGCGCCGGAACTTGTAAATCAGGAACCTTATAACAGAGGCTGGATAATCGAGGTGAAGCCGGATGACCCGGACGAGATAAACACTCTCATGGACAACAACGAATACATTGAAACGCTGAAAGGAGATGAATAAATGCGCTACCTGCCCCATACCGAAGAAGATGTCAGCTCGATGCTGCGCGCGGTGGGTGCAAAAGATATAAACGATCTCTTTTCGATGATCCCCGGAAACTGCAAAATAGAGAATAACCTGAAGCTGCCGGAGGGACTGACGGAATGGGAACTCAATACCCTCATGGACAGCCTTTCGAAAAATATGGCGGTCTCGCCTGCGTACAAAATATTCATGGGCGCCGGGAGTTATAATCACTATATTCCCGAATCGGTATCATACCTTCTCGGGAGATCCGAGTTCTCGACGGCCTATACACCTTATCAGCCTGAGATAAGCCAGGGAACCCTTCAGGCAATATATGAGTATCAGACACTGGTCACCCGGCTGTTAGGCATGGAGGTGGCAAATGCCTCGATGTATGACGGCGCATCCGCGCTGGCCGAAGCCCTCCTTATGGCCATACGCGTAACAAAACGAAAAAAAGTGGCCATCTCAAAGCTTATCCATCCCTATTATCGCGATACAGTCCGAACCTATCTGGAACCGGGTAACTATGAGATTGTGGAATTGCCCCGTCTCGAAGACGGAAAGACCGATATCTCAGGTGTGGCCGGCATGGATGATCTCGCGGCCGTCGCTATCCAGTCTCCCAACTTTTTTGGGTGCATCGAAGATCTCCGGTCAACAGGAGAGGTCGCCCACAAATCGGGTGCACTCTTTGTTCTTTCCTTTACAGAACCTATGGCCTACGGCCTCTTCAAAAACCCGGGCTGCCAGGGAGCGGATATCGTCTGCGGAGAAGGGCAGAGTCTCGGCATACCTCAGTCATTCGGGGGACCGGGACTTGGAATGTTTGCCTGCCGGATGAAGCATGTGCGCAACATGCCGGGCCGTCTTGTGGGGAAAACCACCGACATGGATGGCAAACCGGGTTTCGTCCTGACGCTGGCCACGAGGGAACAGCATATCCGCCGGGAGAAGGCAAAGTCCAACATCTGCACAAACAACAGCTTGTGCGCGCTGGCATCCGCCATGTATATGGCCTCTCTCGGAGGCACCGGTATCCGTGAACTCGCCTGCCTCAACTATGACAAGGCCGAATATCTCAAACGCGGACTGAAGGAAGCGGGATTTTACATCCCTTTCAGCAGCCCCACGTTCAACGAATTCGTAGTGAACTTCGGAGAAAACTTCAAGGATACCTATAAGAAATTGATGGAACAGCGCATAATAGCAGGGGTTTCGCTCGCCACCTGGTATCCAGAACTTTCCGGTCACTACCTGTTGTGCGTGACGGAAACTATGGGCAGAGAAGATATGGACACCCTGATAAAGGAGGTACGATCATGAAAGAACCTCAAGGGACCTCCGGCTTGATACTCAACGAACCTCTGCTGTGGGAAAAAGGGAAAAAAGGAAGGTGCGGATTTTCCATGCCCCGCAGGGACGTTGTACCCTCCCCTCTCGATGAGGGGCTCACGGGCGATGGACCCGACTTTCCTGATCTTTCAGAAGTAGACGTTGTGAGGCATTACACAAGGCTGTCACAGTGGAATTTCGGCGTCGACACGGGGATGTATCCCCTCGGCTCGTGTACCATGAAGTATAATCCTAAGATCAACGAGAGAGAAGCCTCTCTTCCCGGATTCGCCGGGGCGCATCCACTACTGCCTCCTGACCTGTCGCAGGGCGCCCTTGAGCTTATGTACCGGCTTGAACAGTATCTTGCCGAAATAACGGGGATGGATGCCGTCACGCTTCAACCCGCGGCGGGGGCGCATGGAGAACTGACTGGAATGCTTCTCATACACGCGTATCATAAGAGCAGGGGCTCGCACCGTTTAAAGATTATCGTTCCTGACACAGCGCACGGTACCAACCCCGCAAGTGCTGCCCTCTGCGGTTTTCATCCCGTAGCGGTAAAATCGGGTGAAGATGGGATTATACCGGCAGAAGCCATCACCGCCATCATGGACGAAGATACGGCGGGGATCATGATAACCAACCCTAATACACTGGGACTTTTTGAAGAAAATATCAGAGAAATCGCGGAGGTTGTCCATTCAAAGGGCGGGCTGGTATACGGTGATGGCGCGAATATGAACGCCGTCATGGGAATCGTGCAGATGGGAAAAATCGGATTCGACGTGATGCATCTGAACCTGCACAAAACATTCTCGACCCCTCATGGAGGCGGAGGGCCCGGCTCAGGACCAGTATGCGTGAAAGATATTCTGGAACCATTTCTTCCCGTTCCGAGAGTCATAAAGAAGGGAGACGAATATCTTCTGTCCGGAGATTTTCCGGAATCCATCGGAAAACTGCAGGCATTTTATGGGAACTTCGGGGTTATGATCAAGGCCTGCAGTTACATTATGAGCATGGGAAGTGAGGGTCTGAAAAGGGCCAGCCAGCTTGCCGTCCTCAACGCTAATTACATAAAGGAACACCTTAAGGATTCGCTCTATCTTCCCTATGACAGAGCATGTATGCACGAATGCGTTTTCTCAGACAGGCTGCAGGAAGCCGAAAAGATTACCACTCTGGACATGGCCAAACGTCTTATGGATTATGGTTTTCATCCGCCGACAATCTATTTTCCGCTTGTGGTGCATGGCGCCATGATGATTGAACCCACGGAAACAGAATCAAAAGAAGATATAGACCGCTTCATAGAGGCGCTCAAGTCCATAGTGGCTGAAGCCGGGAAAGACCCTGATCTTCTTAGAAGAGCACCCACCCGTCCAAAAGTGCGCCGACTGGACGAAACCGCGGCGGCAAGAAAGCCCCGTCTCACGGGATGATATCATGAACAGCGAAACACAGATCCTGAAGCGAAAACCTCCATGGCTCAAAAGGAGTCTCCCAAGGGGGGCAGAATACCAGGCGGTCAGAAAACTCCTCAGGAAAAACAGGCTGCATACCGTCTGTGAGGAGGCCCTTTGTCCGAACATCTGGGAATGTTTCTCCAGAGGCACAGCAACCTTTCTTATCATGGGGTCCATCTGCACGCGAGGCTGCCGTTTTTGCGCGATGTCCCGTGGGAACCCGATTCCACTCGACCCGGAAGAACCATCCAGAATTGCCGGAGCGGCCCGGCAACTGGGCCTCAGCTATGTCGTTGTTACATCCGTCACAAGAGACGATCTCCCCGATGGAGGCGCATCCCTCTTTGCAGACACAATCACAAAAATCCGCGAAGATGTTCCGGGCGCGCGTGTAGAGGTGCTGATACCCGATTTCCAGGGAGACGCGCAGGCGCTCACCTCTGTCATCAAGGCTCGTCCCGATGTACTTAACCATAATGTTGAAACGGTGCCACGGCTCTACCCCGCGGCAAGACCTGACTCATCATACCGGCGTTCTCTCGCACTTCTGGAGCGTGCGAAGGAAGATGCCCCGGAAATACCGGTAAAATCAGGTATTATGCTGGGATTAGGAGAGACTTCGAAGGAAATCATACAGACACTACGAGATCTGGCAGATGCCGGATGCGATATATTGACAATGGGACAATATCTGCAACCCTCGAAAAAAAACCTGGCTGTGGAACGCTTCGTGCACCCGGATGAATTTGACGAATGGCGTGTCGCAGCGCTCAAGATGGGGTTTTCCGGTGTTGTTAGCGGCCCTCTTGTAAGAAGCTCATACCGCGCCGGGGAACTCTACAAAACAGTGATGGGAGAATTTTGACAGGATAACAGTGGCATGGGGCTTCTGTGTCTCACAGAGGGAGTTGTTTTAATGAATGCAATTTATCCTTGACATTTCATATTGATGTAATTACATTGTAGATACTTATCAGGTCAAGGAGGGTACACTATGAGGGCACGTGTTGTAAAAATTGGCAATTCCCAAGGCATCCGTATTCCAAAACCTATACTTGAGCAAACAGGAATTATTGAGGACGTTGAGCTTGAGGTAGATAAAAACCAAATCATTATTCGCTCTATTTCAAATCCAAGATCTGGTTGGGATCTTGCTTTCAAAGCAATGGCCGAGAATGGTGCTGATGTGCTGATACACGGAACCGAAAATATCTCAAACTCCTGGGACGAAGAAGAATGGCAATGGTAGTCAATCGATTTGATGTATATTTGATAAACCTTGACCCAACTGTCGGGTCTGAAATTCAGGAAACCAGACCCTGCTTGATTATCTCGCCTGATGAAATAAACAGACATATTCGCATCGTTATTGTTGCCCCTATGACTACTGCCGGCAAGGACTATCCCACAAGGATATCTTGTAAATTTAAAAAGGAAAAAGGGCAAATCGTTTTAGATCAGATACGAACAATAAATAAAACACGACTCATAAAAAAGCTTGGTTCTATTAATCCAGAAACGCAGGCAGAAGTTATTTCTCTCTTACAGCGGCTATTTGCATTTTGAGACCGTTATTTTCTACCCTCACTTGACATAATTTTCTTCCTGCTTTACCGTGTTTCCTGTACCTGAAGATGGTCTGTTATATTGGATATTGAAAGCAGGCAGAATTGCTTGTTTGTCTGTTCAATATCGATATATCTGGATCAGGCAAAATTGCCTCACATATAAATGTTACCGGCCGCTACGCGCCCAATAACGGCGAGGTTGAGCTAACACTCTCATCCATTCGAACTCGGCCTCGCCGATATACAGTAATAAATCGCTTTTAAGTTTGAAGAAATATAGGAGCTATTAAGATAGCAGAGCAAATAGAACTTCACGATTTTATAAAGAACTCACTTGTTCAGATTGCCCTTGGTGTGAAGAAAGCAAATGAAACATTACACAAAGACCATGGAGATGAGTATTGAAGTTTCCCCAAAGTGATGGACACACCGAAAAGTTAGAGATAAAGAAAGAAGAACTTGGAGGTGTGCAGTGGAAAACAAAAGAGAACGAAGGACTCTTGACAAAAAATTCAAGAAAGAAGTAGCAACTGTCTAGTTGCAGAGGGAGGTCGTCACGTTTCGGAAGTAGTGCGGGATTTAGATATCCACCCGAATGTGATACATCGATGGAAACGGGAATACCTGGAAAACATTGATGACGCATTCCCTGATAAAGGACGCATGAAACCCGAAGAAGAGGAGATGCGAAAGTTAAAGAAGACGTTGGTCGATGTGACGGAAGAGCGTGACATATTAAAAAAAGCGCTGGCCATCTTTTCAAAACACCCTTGATGAAATACCAGTTCATTGACAGATACCGCTCTGTATATCGAGTGGAGAAGATGTGCCGGATATTGAATATAGGCCGGAGTCCCGACAAGTCGGGATTACACGTGGAAGAATCGTAGCAAGAACATGAGAGACAAGGAAAACGAGAGTCTTATTTTTAAGATCAAGCTGGCTCATGAAAAAAGCCGCAGGATCTATGGCAGTCCCAGGATTACCGCTGAATTGCATGCAAGCGGCATCAGATGCGGTAAGGACCGTATTGCCCGTCTTATG
>JAGGXJ010000147.1 GCA_021163105.1 Syntrophobacterales bacterium | reverse complement strand
GTCTCTTGGGCAGGATACGGATTTCCGCGGTAGCGGGCGCATGCCCGAAAGTTATCTGGCGGCCCTGCTGGTCAAGACAAATTAAATCGGGGATAGCCACTCATTTCTATAATTTTCAATTATCAATACAAATTAATCGAATTTCTCAGAGGATTCAAATCGGCCTCTGGCTCATGACGCGAGAAAATATCTGGCGATAAACGATGATTTGAAATATATAAATAAGCAAAACGACAGTGGTCACTCAGGAGGATATTATGAACAGTTTTCAGGATCGTATCATTCGCGCTGCCAAGTTGGATGTCAACCTGTATGAAGAGGTTGAGGCTGACAAGGGGGCAATGCGCCAAGCTATGGCGGTTGTTGTCCTTTCCAGTCTGGCAGCCGGGATAGGCGCCATTGGGACAGGCGGGCTCGGCGGACTTGTGATGGGGACGATCGGGGCCCTTGCAGGGTGGTATGTCTGGGCATATCTCACGTACTTTATCGGCACAAAACTCCTTCCGGAACCGCAGACCCAGTCAGATCCCGGTGAATTGCTCCGCACGATCGGCTTTTCGAGCTCTCCCGGATTGATTCGCATATTAGGTATTATTCCGGGGCTGGGAGGGGTGATTTTTCTGCTGGCGTCACTCTGGATGCTGGTGGCAATGGTGATCGCGGTCAGGCAGGCTCTTGATTATACAGGCACACTGCGGGCTGTAGGGGTATGCGCCATCGGCTGGGCCATTCAACTGTTGATCTTCGCACTGTTGTTTTCTATCTTCGGCGGGGGCGCGCAACCGCTTTAAAAAAAACTTGCACAAGAAGCAAAAGCAGAGTCAAACTCGAATTAATTCTGATTATTGAGCATGTACAGCTGTCACTATTTTGGGAGACTAGTTTTATGATTATTGACTGTCACGTTCATTGCGGTGAACTGGATGATTCAGCGCCGCAGACTTATGAGGAGATCGCGCCGGAATTCGATGAAGCGGGGTTAGATGGCGCCGTCTGTTTTTCCCCGGTCATGGAAATTTACGACCGGTATAGTTTGGACTCTCGCGATGATGAATACTGGCAGAACCGCCGCAGGCATTCACGTGAATATCTGCGCTCCCTCAAAAACAAAGCTCGCCGCATATATCCTTTCCATTTTGTCTGGAATGATTTTGACACGTCAGATCTCGAACAGTACTGCGGGATCAAATGGCATCGCCACGGAAATGAACCGGAATATCATTATGACGATCCGAAATGTGCCAGAATGATAGACGCTATCAGAGAACAGGGCTTCGCCATATTGCTTGAGGAAACGTATGAAAATACGCTTCGGTTTGTTGATGGAATGGGTAAGGGAATACCATTCATCATTCCGCATCTGGGCCATATGAATGGCGGATTCCGCCGGTTTCTGAATGAGAATTTCTGGGAAAGGGAAAATACCTATGCCGACATGTCTTCAGAGCTCCCCGAGTTGAATGAAATCAGGGAATTTATTGACAGGTATGGTCCACACAGACTGCTGTATGGAAGCGATTATCCTTTCTCAACACCACTGGCACGCAAGAAAAAAATTATGGAGTTAAATCTGCCGGCGGCGGACGAGGAACTCATCTTCTCCGGCAATATCATGAGGCTCCTGAAGAATGTCGAGGGAGAGGGCGTTGGGGGATATCATGGATTATAAGGAACATGAAAAGGAGAGCAGAGGGATAAAAGAAAATAATGAAGGCATGAAAAACGATACATCCGGTCCAAGTCTACCGGCAGCTCAGTCGCGCCTCGGGTGGCTCAAGCTTCTTGGAATCGTAGTGATCGCAACCATCATCACAACAGTGGCCACGGTATGGGTGATTACGGTTTATCTCTTTTCATCCGAGCTGAAACCGGTGACGCTGAGCGACCTGGAAGAACAAACCCTTACTGCAAAGATAGAGCGACTGGATCCCCTTCAGAAAGCGGATGTTACGCGCAAAGAGCAGTCACAATCCACCGGAGAAATGCTTCTGAAACCTGAACGGTATAGCGAAGATGCATCCGGACGTGAGATTGTCTTAAGCGAAAGGGAGCTTAATGCCCTGTTGGCGAAAAATACCGAGTTTGCGAAGAGACTGGCGATCGATCTCTCTGGTGATCTGGCCAGCATGAAGCTGCTCATGCCCCTGGATGAGGATGTCCCCGTTTTTGGCGGCAAGACACTTAAAGTGACCGCAGGTGTGGAACTTACCTATGCCGGAGGTAAGCCGGTCGTGGCGTTAAAAGGGGTTAGTGTCTGGGGTGTCCCCCTCCCCAATGCCTGGTTGGGTAATCTCAAGAATGTGGATCTGGTAAAAGAATTCGGTGCCAGGGAAGGATTTTGGAATGCCTTCGCGGCCGGTATCGACGGAATCAAGATAGAAGAAGGGCACCTGCGGGTCAAACTAAAGGAATGAAGGTCGACAGAGCTTGTTACGGTAGCCTCTTTCCCCTGCCCTTTTTGAATATTATATACCCTCCCAGAAGTATCAGAAGCACCGGGAATACATATTTTCCCCAGTCTTCAATCTCCGGCCAGAAATTCCTCATCACAAAAAAAGCCACACCTACAACACCGATAAACCATCCCCCGACATCTCTGGAACGCTGGGTAAGCATGACGGCCGATATTACGATGAGAAGTATCGGCCAGCTTTTATCAAATCCATAGATATCGCTACTGTTCAAAATGATAAGTATCCCGAGGGTAATAAGAATCGCTGCTCCTATAAATCCCCGTGTGCCTCTCTCGGTTTTCACATCAACCTCCTTCAGTCTCTTTGGGCTTCGTCAATCTATTTATCCTGCTTTTTCGCAAGTTCCATAAAGGGTTTGAACAGGTCAATCGGTATAGGAAAGAGGGTTGTCGAATTGTTTTCCGCGGCCACGATCGCGAGTGTCTGGAGGTAGCGGAGTTGCAGCGATATAGGCTGCTCTGCCATCATTTTACCCGCTTCAGTGAGCTTCTGCGCGGCCTGGAATTCGCCCTCCGCGGCTATAACCTTTGCCCTTCTCTCTCTTTCGGCTTCGGCCTGTTTCGCCATCGCACGCTGCATTTCCTGAGGAAGGTCAATGTGCTTTACCTCGACGGTTGACACCTTTATCCCCCATGGGTCGGTGCTCCGATCGAGTATTTCCTGCAGCCTGGCATTGATCTTCTCCCGCTCGGCGAGGATTTCATCCAGTTCAACCTGCCCGCAGACACTTCTCAGAGTGGTCTGTGCTAACTGGGATGTGGCGTAGAGAAAGTTCTCGACCTCGACAACGGCTTCATTGGCCGTCAGGACCCTGAAGTAAATCACCGCATTTACCTTGATGGATACATTGTCCCGCGTTATCACATCCTGCGGAGGAACATCCATCGTTATGATCCTCATATCCACCTTTACCATCCTGTCTATTACGGGTATCAGGATGATAAGACCGGGCCCCTTGGTGGCTATAATCCTCCCCAAACGAAAGATCACGCCTCTCTCGTACTCGTTGAGCACCCGTATCGCGGCCGCCAGGAACATTACTATCAAAACAATCACTGTGATTACTGTGTACATAATTTATCCTCCTGTATGTCTCTTATATTTTTATATCTTTTCCACCTCGAGATTTAATCCCTTGACGCTGATTACATGTACATCCGTCCCTTTTTCTATTGATTCCCTGCTGAAGGCATTCCAGCGCTCTCCTTTTACAAGAACCTTTCCATCAGTATATACTGGGGTTATTGTTTTACCTTCCCGACCGATCATACCCTCCACGCCCGTGAAAGGCTTCTTCATCTGCGCTTTCACTGCAAGAGACACGACCGCGATGAAAAAGAGTGACACTATAATAATTGTGGGGATCATCACACTAAATGAGACCCTGAGGGCCGGGACGAAAGAATCAAATAACATGACAGAACCCAGGACAAGAGAGATAACTCCCGCCACACTGAGCATACCGTGGCTTACTATCTTTATCTCCGCGATAAAGAGGATTATGCCGAAGATTATCAGCGCAATGCCAGCATAATTCACGGGAAGGGTCTGCATGGCAAAGAAGGCTAATATGAGTGAAATCCCTCCCACAACACCGGGCAGAATCGCCCCGGGATTGGCAAATTCAAAATAGAGACCAGCCAGTCCTATCATCATCAGGAGATAGGCTATATTGGGATTACTCAGGGTTATAAGAATCCTCTCCCGTAATCCCATCTCCATTTTATTTATAACAGCACCCTTTGTCTTAAGGATTACATCCCCGGAGGAGAGCGGTATTGTCTTCCCGTCTATCTTCTTCAACAGTTCTTCTATATCAGATGCGATTAGATCAATAACATTCTGTTTGAGCGCTTCTTCAGCAGTAATGGAAACACTTTCCCTCACGGCCTGCTCTATCCATACAGCGTTGCGCCCTCTTTTCTTGACTATTCCCATGGCGTAGGCAACCGCGTCATTCTCCACCTTCTTCGCCATTGTCTCGTCCATCTTCCCCCCGACACCGATTGCAACCGGGTGAGCGGCACCTATATTTGTGCCCGGGGCCATCGCGGCCAAAGGCGCGGCCATGGTTATCATAACCCCCGCGGATGCCGCACGTGCTCCGGAGGGATAAACAAAGACAATGACAGGGAGAGGAGGACTCAGAAGTTTCTTGACTATATCTCTCATGGACAGATCAAGCCCGCCCGGCGTGTCCAGAAGAATAATAATGCCGGCAGAACCGTCTGTCCCCGATTGGTCTATGGCTCCGGTAACATACTTCGCTACAGCCGGAGTGATTGCCGAATCTACTGTAATCACGTCAAAGATGTTTTTTTCGCCTTCGCCAAAGGACTGTACCGCTCCGCCGATGACAAAAAACAAAACCGCCATCAATAAGACAATATATATTCGCATTCTGTTTTTCATTAAGTTCACCCGATAATGCCTGCCTTTCTGCTTTTGACAGGATGGTATGTGGTGTTATTTTACACTCCGCTCTTCGGCTTCTGTTTCAACTCTTCCATAATAATCTGCACATCCTGCCAGACCTGTTTTTTTGCACCCGGATTTCTCAGAAGATAGGCCGGATGGTATGTGGGCATGAGTTTTATCCCGTGATAGGAATGGAATCTGCCGCGCAGCGTGGAGATAGCTGTGCCTGTTTTGAGAAGGGTCTGGGCCGCAAATTTACCCATCGCGCAGATAACGCGTGGTTGTATAGCCTCAAGCTGCTTGATCAGAAAGGGCTCACACGCGGCGATCTCATCAGGCTCGGGGTTGCGATTCTCGGGGGGACGGCATTTTAATATATTGCATATATACACATCTTTTCTCCCCACTCCCATAGCCTTTATAATGTCAGTAAGCAGCTGTCCCGCCCGGCCCACAAAGGGTTTCCCCTGCATGTCTTCGTCTCTTCCCGGGGCCTCGCCAACAAATACAAGATCGGCGATGGGACTGCCTTCTCCGAAGACAATGTGATGTCTCTTATCGTGCAATTTGCACCTTTTGCAGTCTCCGAGTTCTTTTTCTATATCCTCCAGTGTCACGGATGAAATGTGATCCACCTTGCTATTCGCCGCGGCATTAACAGGAGCGGATGCTAATGCACCCGAAGTTCCCTTTATGTACAGCTTACTGTAAAGACCATTCCTTGATTCTTTTTCGGATATTATCTGATTTTTCAAGGCGCTTGTCAGTTCCAGGAGTTCGTCTCTCATCCTTCACCCCTTCCACCGGAGATTTCCAAAACCCTGTCCAGAATCCTGTCCGCCACGTCTTTTTTGTCCATAAGGGGCAATTCCTCAATATTTCCTGATTTATCTATAATCTTCACGATATTTGTATCGTGCTGAAATCCGGAACCGGGGCGGCCAAGTTCGTTCGCCACTATCAGGTCCATATCCCTAGCAATCATCTTGTTTTTAGCGTTTTTAACAAGATTTTCCGTCTCCATGGCAAATCCCACAAGTATGCGATTTTCTTTTCTGTTGCTGATTTCGGATATTATATCGGGCGTTCTCTCAAGGAGAACATCCAGTTCCCCGTCTTTTTTCTTTATCTTGAAATCCGAGGCAGCGGATGGACGGTAATCGGCTACCGCAGCAGCCTTGATAATAACTGTCGAATCTTCCAGGCGCTCCATTACGGCATTTCTCATCTCCTCAGCGCTCGATACCCCGACGAATCTTACACCAGCCGGTATGGGAAGCGAGGTGGGCCCGCTGATTAATGTGACATCCGCACCCCTTCTCCTCGCCATGACAGCCAGAGCATATCCCATTTTCCCGGATGAGTGATTGGATATATACCTCACCGGATCAAATGATTCTCTGGTAGGACCCGCTGTTATCAGTATCCCGTGCCCTTTCAGGTCCTTCTCTGTCAGAACCGCTTCCACCTCTTCAGCAATATCTCCGGGGTCCGGCAATCTTCCGAAACCTTGTGACTTGCAGGCAAGTTCTCCATATCCGGCGTTTATAAAGAAATAGCCCAGCGAGGAGAGTTTATCAATATTGGATCTCAGGATGAGATTGTCATACATGTCTGAATTCATAGCCGGGCATATCAGTACGGGGGCCTTTGTGGCTATTATTGTCGTAGAGAGAAGATCGTCTGCAATACCCGACGCGATCTTACCGATTATATTGGCTGTTGCGGGAGCCACGACGATTATGTCGGCAGACTGGGCCAGAGATATATGTGGTATTTCACCGTCACCGGTAAGAGAAAACATGTCACTGTAAACCGGATTGCCGGAGAGCGTCTGCAGGGTAAGAGGAGCTATGAATCCGGTCGCGTTTTCTGTCATGATGACCTTCACCACCGCCTCTCGTTTTACAAACTCCCTCGTCAATTCCGCGGCCTTATAAGCAGCGATCCCGCCTGTTATCCCTAAAACAACTTTTTTGTTTTTCAGCATGGTAATGTCCCTGTATCTGCAGATTATACGGGAAAACAACTTTTTCTGTCAGCTCTTTTTTTAAAATCTAAAGTGCCATCAAAATAGATTGAAAAACATAACAGTTATTATATATAAGGTCAACTGCGAAAGGGTTGGATGAAATTGAACCGCCCCGCCGTAAGCAACGAGAAAAACGCCCGCTGTTCAGTTTAGAAAATCTAGTGAAATCGTGAAAGAGAGGATTATATGAATAAATTTCTGAGGTATCTGCTTTTTATTATGTTGATCGCGCTGGTGGGTGGGGGAATCTGGTCTTTCATGGTCTATTTCGAAGGAGAGGAACCGGAAATAATATTAAACCGGGATATCAAAATGATAGGGCAGGAAACTGCTTTTGACATTACCTGCATCGACAGAAAAAGTGGTCTTCGCAATCTTTCCGTCAATATATCGCAGGGCGGAAAAAAGTACACATTAAGTTCTCTGAATCTGCCTCAAAAGGGTATAAATAAAGAGACCATCAAAGTTAATGTATTCCCGGAAGAGCTGAAACTCCATGATGGAATAGCCACGATTGACATAGCTGTTACGGATTATTCGCTCAGAAAAAATACAACGGTCAGGGCATTCGAAGTGGTTATAGATACCATACCACCCAGGATATCCCCTGCAGGTTTTTCAAACTATATAAATCCCGGTGGTTCGTGCGTCGCAGTCTATAGCCTTTCAGAAGAAGTGTCTCGGAGCGGGGTACAGGTCGACAATAATTTCTTCCCTTCGTATTCGGAGACCACAACAAACAAAATACGCCATATATCTTATTTTGCCATACCGATGGATATCGCAAAGAAAAACCTGAAAATAAGTATCCAGGCTGAAGACAATGCCGGAAATATTTCACTCTGCCCCGTCTCTTTTCATATAAGAAACAAGAAGTTCCGCGGGGACAGGATGAACATAAGTCAGCGTTTCCTGGAAATGAAGATGCCGGAGTTTCAACGCAGATATAAAGATTTGAGAGAAACAACCCTGCTTGAAGCCTTCTTGCGCGTAAACAGTGAAATGAGAACTGATAATTTAAAAACCATTGAGACGATCTGCAAAGACACGCGGCCGGAGCAACTCTGGGAAGGAACCTTCCTCCGGATGAAAAATGCCGCCACCATGGCAACCTTCGGCGACAGGAGAACTTATTATCATGATGGCAGGGAAATAAGTAAAAGCGTGCATATGGGAGTCGATCTCGCATCCACGAAAAACGCGCCGGTGGAAGCGTCAAATGGGGGCATTGTCGTGTTTGCGGAATATCTCGGAATCTACGGAAACACAGTAATTATAGATCACGGCATGGGAATCTTCAGCCTCTACGGACATCTTTCGTCGGTAAGCGTAAATAAGGGACAAGCAATCGGGAAAGGAGAGGTAATAGGTCGCACAGGCAACACCGGCATGGCGGGAGGTGATCATCTTCACTTCAGTATGATAGCAGGGGGAAAATTTGTAAACCCGGTGGAATGGTGGGACCCGCACTGGATAAAGGATAATATAACGAGAAAGCTGGCGTCTTCGCAGGCGAAACAACCCTGAACCGTAAACCGTGAACTGTGAACCTGAGTAGTTTTACGCCCTGTCTATATCCCGGTGGCTTACATTTGTCGTGTAGTCTCTGTCAGAAAAATATCGGGCTAACTGGTTGAGTATAACTACGGACCGGTGCTTTCCCCCCGTACACCCAATTGCGATATTCAGATATGATTTTCCCTCTTTTTCGTACAGCGGTGTCAGGAATGTCATCATCTTGAACAAATTAGAAAGAAACTGCTCTGTGTCATCCCACTGCATAACATATTCTTCCACGGTTGTTTCATTGCCGTTGTATTCCTTGAGATCTTTAACGAAGTAGGGATTGGGAAGAAATCTGACATCCATCACAATATCAGCGTCCGGAGGCAAACCGAAACGGTATCCGAACGATATCAAATTTATAAGGAGCTTCCTAACCTTGCCTGGAGCAAGGCAGAGTCTCTGAACATGTTCCTTCAACTGATGAACGCTGTAATTTGACGTGTCAATAACATTACCAGCCATCTCTTTCAATTCCTGCAGTTTATTCCGTTCCAACTTTATGCTTTCAAGAATAGTCTTGCCCTCCGACAGGGGGTGCAGCCTCCTTGTTTCGCTGAATCTTCGCAGAAGAAAATCGTCGTTTGTATCAAGAAAAAGTATCTCAATATTATACTTCTTTTTTTTCAATCTGGAGAGAACGTTTATATGATTTTCAAGAAAATGTTTCTCACGCAGGTCCATAACCAGAGCTATCTTCGAAACTTCGGATGAGGTTCCAGTCTGCATGTCCAGAAATTTAGGAAGAAGCATGATTGGAAGGTTATCCACACAAAAGAACCCGATGTCTTCCAGAGCCCTCAGGGCCGTACTCTTCCCGGAACCAGACAGACCTGTTACAATGACAATACGAAGATTTTTCATCGCTTTTCTGTCTTTCTTATCTTATCGGAAACTTTTTTTATCAGATCCATCGAAGCATTATAGCCTCTTTTTTTAAGTATATGATTTCTCGCTACTATTTCTATGACAGTAGCCATATTCCCCCCCGATCTTACGGGCAGTCTGAGGATTGGCAGGTCAACAGCAAGAATGCGGCAATGTTGTTCTTTTGAACCCAGTCTATCCATATCATTCCAGTCTTCCCATCTGATCAACTCGACAATGATATCCACCGAGATGCCGTCGCTTACGGCATCCCGGCCGAAAAGGCTTTCCACATTAACAACACCGATTCCCCTGATCTCCATGAAATGTCTCGTCACGTCGGGGCATTTGCCATAGAGTGTACCGTCGGGAGCTTTTATTATGTCCACTGAATCGTCAGCGACAAGCCTATGACCCCTTGTTATCAACTCCAGGCCACATTCACTCTTGCCTATACCACTCCCGCCGGTTATGATAATTCCTATACCGAACAATTCTATCAACACACCCTGCATACTTGCTGTCTCATCTGTGTTATTCCGGTTTGACATGGCAATTCTGCCTTCAATCTATTTTTGGAGGTTTCGTGATTGTTTTTAATTCTTTAGCATTTCATTTGAACCTTGGATCCTTATCCCGACGAGTCGAGATTGAATCCTTCTGGTAACTACAACTATCGAGAGACGATCCTAAAAACCGTCATGAGAACATGAGAAGGCGGGAGAAGTATTACAGACAGGAACTTTAAATATATGCCCCGTCCTTTTCAACTATAAGATTGTAAATGTCTTCAGGCGTTTCAGCTTTAAGAAGAGACTCCCTGAAAGAGACGTCTTTCAACATTCGCGATATCCTGGCCAATGCCTTCAGATGCTGTCCCGCTGAATTTTCCGGAGCCAGAAGCAAAAAGAAGATGTGTACAGGCTTACCGTCCAGGGAATCAAAATCAACTCCTTTCACACTTTTCCCGAATGAAATGATAAGTTTTTCAAGACCCGCAAGTTTTCCATGGGGTATGGCAATACCATCACCTATCCCTGTGCTGCCGAGTTTTTCTCTCTCCAGCAACACTTCAAATAAAGCGTCACGATCAATATCGCCATGTGAAAAGACGTCCGACAATTCAACGAGGACTTCTTTTTTCGTCCTGGATTTCAGGTTTTCGATGATAAATTCTTTTTTAAGCATATCCTTGATATTCATTATGGCTCACCTTCTGTCTCAGCTGTTGGTCTCTATCAAGACATACTTCCCGTCATCACGACGATAAATAACACTCACCCTCTCGGAGGAAGAATCCCTGTAAATGACAAACCTGTTCCTCGACTCATCCATTTCCAGAATTGCATCTTCCAGAGACATAGGTTTGAGTGTGACCTTTCTGGTCTCTACCACTTCGGGATTTTCATCGTATTCGTCATACTCTTCAGCGGACAGATCCCCAGATCCCATGGCTTCACCCATGGATGCGGCATCCTTGTGATTCCTCGTTTTTTCCTTATATTTCTTCACTTGCCGTTCTATTTTATCTATGACATTGTCGATGGCAAGAGTCATTTCCTTCGCTTCTTCCTTACCCTGAAGCGCTTGGTTCCCAGCCGACAATTTTATTTCGGCAACATTTCTGAACTTTTCCACAGACAGTATCACGTGGGCGCTTACAGGTTTGTCTATATATTTTTCAATCCTGGCAAGCTTTTTACTGACATAGTCTTTTAACCATTCCCCGGCTTCCATATTCCGAAAGGTAAAAGAAGTTTGCATGTGTATTCCTCCTCTACGGTAGACCCGGTATCAGACCCCGGGTTTTTCTTATTTCTCCATCAAATTTTTTGAACCGGTTTCACCGATCAGCAAAATGATGAACCGCCGCCTTATATTTGAGCCGATTACAAAAGTCAATCGATATTTTATCAGATCAGAAATACTTCCTTCTCTTGGATGAGGATGATATTCCCAACGACTCCCTGTATTTTGCCACCGTTCTTCTTGCTATGGATATATCCAAGTCTGCGAGTATATCAACTATCCGATCATCACTATATGGTTTTTTGTTATCCTCTTCGCCTATTATCTGCTTTATTTTTTCCTTAACGCTCTGTGATGCTATCTGGTGGGTATTGCCTACCCTGTTTATTCCACTGTTAAAGAAATATTTGAGTTCAAATATGCCCCTCGGCGTATGCATGTATTTATTTGTGGTAACCCTGCTTATCGTTGACTCGTGCATCTCGACATCATCGGCAATGTCCCTTAGTACCATCGGCCTTAAGTAATTGATACCCTTGTCAAAAAACTCAATCTGGTGCTCCACGATACTCTCAGATACCCTGTAGATTGTCTTTTGTCTCTGCTGAATACTCTTTATCAACCAGGTCGCGGACTGTAATTTATCTTTGATGTAGGTTTTACATTCTTTCCCTTCATTATTTTTCATCCCGCTCATGATTTCCCTGTAAAGATTGTTTATCCTCAGCCTTGGCATACCGTCATCATTCAAGGCGACCCTGTACACTTCTCCAGCCTTGAAAACGAACACATCCGGGGTTATATATTGGGGCCTTTCTTCGTTATAGAGAAGACCCGGCTTAGGGTTCAATTTGCTTATCAGCGATACCGCCTGTTTGACGTCATCAACGGAAATTTTCAGTTTCCTGGCTATGTTGTTATAGTTTCTCGTTTCAAGATCTTTCAGATAATTTTCGACTATCTTTTCCGGAAGCGGTGAATCAATATCCAGAAATCTGATCTGTATAAGCAGACACTCCTTCAAATCCCCGGCGGCAATACCCGGGGGATCAAACTTCTGCACTTTTTCAAGAACTTCTTCGACAACAGTCCGGGATACACCCTCTAATGAGGCAATCTCTTCAGGGGTTGCCATGATATATCCGTCGATGTTCAAATTACCTATGATCTGTTCACCCACACGCCTTTCCACATCAGAAAAACGCGACAGGCTAAGTTGCCACAACAGGTGATCTGAAAGAGAACTTGTTTGTGTAAGTGTGTTCTCGAAGGACGGCGCGTCCACATTTTCACGGGAATATGGAACGCCCATTGGACCAAAATCTTCGAGATAGCTATCCCAGTCAAAGTCCTCTTTTCCATCTCCTTCTCCGGTGATCTCCTTTGTCGTCATTTCAACTTTCAGATCAGCCAATTCAGGAACAACATCTGTTTCCGGATCGCTATCGGCAGGACGATCTTCGAGGATAGGATTTTCTTCAAGCTCCTGGTTTATGGTATCCACCAACTCCAACCTCGAAAGCTGGAGGAGCTTGATCGACTGTTGCAACTGCGGTGTCATAACCAGTTGTTGCGTAAGCTTAAGATTCTGTTTGAGTTCAAAAACCATCGCTTTGCCTATAGATCAAAGTCTTCCCCGAGGTAAAATTTACGGGCAATTTCACTGCCTGCTATATAGTCCGGATCACCTTCAACCAGGACAGTGCCTTCATTTACGATATATGCCCTGTCACAAACCTTGAGAGTTTCCCTCACATTATGATCAGAAATCAAAACACCTATCTCTCTTGATCGCAATCTGCGTATAATATCCTGAATATCTGCGACTGCTATCGGATCAATACCCGCAAAGGGTTCGTCAAGGAGCATGTACTGCGGTGATGTAACCAGCGCTCTTGTAATTTCCACCCTTCTGCGTTCGCCTCCTGAAAGTGAATATGCCATGTTTTTTGAAAGGCCCGAAAGATCCAGTTCTTCGAGAAGATTATGAAGCCTTTCCTCTCTTTCTCCCCTGCTTATATTTAGCGTCTCCAGGATAGCCATTATATTTTCTTCTACTGTAAGTTTTCTGAATACCGACGGTTCCTGCGGGAGATAATTCATCCCCTTCCGCGCCCTCATATACATCGGATAATGGCTGACATCCTCACCATTCAACAAAACGCTCCCGCCATCCGGGCTTACCAGACCAACCATCATATAGAAGGTTGTCGTCTTGCCGGCGCCGTTAGGCCCCAGCAATCCAACCACTTCTCCCTTGTGAACCTCAAGGTTGATTTTATCTACAACACGTCGCCCGTTGTAGGTTTTTACCAGTTCTGTCGCAAGCAACTTTTCCAAGAATTCAATTTACCCTGTTTTATAATAAATCGATCGTATCCCCTATTTGGTGTCATCCGGATAGATAGTAGCGGTGACCCTCTCTCCCGCGGAACCATCCACAACCCCTCTGTTTTCCGTCAGGAAGACAGTAACCCTGCCCCCCTTGATTACGTTCTCGCCCTCCATCATTACGGCATTGCCGGTTATAATGATTTTTTGATCAGTGTTATAAAATACGGCCATGTCTCCGGTAGCGGTTCTCCCGCCTCTTTTCATGGTTACATTGCCCTTCAGTTCAATCTTCTCTATCTTCCCTGCGCCTTCGGTTATACCCGGAATGGCATTCCCTTCATCGTTCGCCTTGTCATAGTAGAGATACAGTTCGTCCGACTTTATTACGGTGTCCTTCTGAACAGCTACAACATTTCCGGAGAACAGAACAATGCCCTTGCTATCGTAAGCATCCAGACGATCCGATGTTATCTGTATCGGACTTTCCCCGTCGCACATGCCTCTCAAAGACAAGATAAGGGGGAAAATCATTGCAATCACCAGTATCAGAAAGATTTTTCTTCTCATATATTGCAAGCACCCTATCAGGATTATTTCTTCTTTATTACCGCGCTGACATTGGATAACAGTGTTGCCCTCCTGTCCTTCAGCGAGAGGATCATACCAACTCCTTTTATATCGGCACCGGGACGCATCATCTCCACGGTATCCTTCGTATAAATCCTTTTGTTGTTATGGATATAATACAAGCTGCCCGTCTCAAAGCGATCTCCGCTATTCGAAACGGCAACCACATTTCCATATATATTCATATCCTTTGTATCGGTATGCAGAGAGCCTTTTTCGCCTGTTATCGTATATATTCCACCATTGGAAAAAACCAGTCTTATCTTAACATTTTCAAAGCGGGCAATATCATTTTTCTTGACGTATCTGGCGCTGCCGGCGTTGATCTCCCACACCAGATCGGGGTCTCCCACCTCGGTATAGTGAAAATCCTTTATCCGAAGATCAACCCTCTCTGAAATAACTTTCAGAACGTCCTTCTTCTCCTTGTGAGCAATGCGGAGTGCATACAGGGATAATGCACCGACAAGAAGAACGCATCCCGCAATAAGCAGTTTCTTCGTTGATATCTTCTTTAACAAAAGTTTAATCCGGGGAGATTTTCAAAAACTGAACAGTATGATTTTGAGCATGAAAGAATACCTCTATTACCTGCGCTCATTCGCGTACGAACAGGCTTAGCGGAAATTCATACCTTTAAAACTCTCCCAAGTATTTTAGCAAGAAATGTACCATTTAACTGCCGACATGTAAAGGGAAAGTCTCATCTCTCAATCTTCATTCCATATCTCGACGTCACATCATCCCATTTTCCACGGGCACTGAGAATCATTTCACAGATTTCTCTCACCGCGCCGTTTCCTCCTTCTTTCACAGTGACATAATCGGCATTCAGCTTGACATACTCGAGCGCATCCGCAACAGCAGCAGAGAAGCCAACCATCCTGAACGCGGGAATATCCACTATGTCATCTCCCACATACGCAACGCACTCGCCGGATAATCCTTTTGTGGCGAGGAGCTTCCCCATCATCTTTGCCTTGTCTCTTACTCCCTGGTAAACATTATCGATTCCAAGCTCGTCCGCACGGTGTTTTACCACTTCCGACTCTCTACCCGTCAGAAAAGCAACATCGACACCGCTTCTCATAAGAAGTTTCAGCCCGTGTCCGTCCCTGACATTGAAGTTTTTAGATTCATTTCCAAGATCATCAATAATTATTTTCCCGTCGGTCAGCACACCATCAACATCTAACACCAGAAGGGTAACCTCCTTGAGTTTTTCAAAGAAAATTTTATCCATAATTTGTCCTTCTCTTAAATTCTATCGGTTTTAACGATCCTGTCTATTTTTTTAAGCATTCCAAGAAGAGATGGAAGTGAATCCAGATAAAGAGAATTGGGACCGTCACACAGCGCGCATTGAGGATCGGGGTGAACCTCAAGAAACAATCCGTCAATTCCTGTGGCAACTGCCGCTCGTGACAGATAAACGGCCATCTCCCTGTTGCCTCCGGATGAACTGCCAGCTCCACCCGGAAGCTGGACGCTGTGTGTGGCATCGAAGACCACCGGATATTCCATCCTTCTTAACATGGGAATTGATCTCATATCGGCGACAAGGTTATTGTAACCAAAGCTCACGCCCCTCTCTGTAATCATTATATTCTTATTCCCCGTGGAGGTTATTTTGTCTAATATATTCGGGACATCCCACGGAGCAAGAAACTGGCCCTTTTTGACATTGATTATCCCGGCAGCCCTGGCAACTTCCACTATGAAATCCGTCTGCCGGCACAAAAATGCCGGAACCTGCATCACATCCAATACCTTCGATGCTTCTTCAATTTCCTCAAACCGATGGACATCAGAAAGAACGGGGATTGAAAGCCCCTCCCTGATTCCCCGGAGTATATCAAGACCTTCTTTAAACCCGGGCCCCCTGAAAGAGTTCATGGAGCTTCGATTCGCCTTGTCATAAGATGCCTTGAAAATAAACGGTATATCAAGTTCCCCTGCCAGGTTCTTCAGATATAGAGCTATTTTCTCTGTCTTTACACCATCTTCGATAACACATGGACCTGAAATCAGCACAAAGGGAGCTTCCCCGCCGATAACCATATCCCCCAGAATAATCTGTTTCATTTTTACTGCTCCCTCTATCTATTGATGTTTTTTCTGCAGCATCCGAATCTTCATCCGCGGTATTTTGCGCGCCGCTTCTTCCGAATCAGGATTAACCTGATACGCGTTTGTATATTCCCTGAGCGCTTCTTCATACATACCCTTCTTCTCATAAATCTCACCCAGCCGATAGTATACCACATCGTCTTCGCTATCGTAACGGATAGAGGCCTTGTAGTTGGCAATGGCCCTGTCTGTATCCCCCCTCAGGCTGTAAGCATACCCTATACCCGAATATAATCCTGCCTCTCGTGGATCATTCTTGATCATCTTTTTGTAGGTGCTTATGGCCTTGTCGAATTGTTTTGCTTCCATGTAATAATCCGTCAGTATGGTCAGCACCTCCATAGTCGGCTTGCGCGAAGCAAACTTTTCATATTCGGAAACCGCCTTCTTTTTCTTCCCGATTTTGTCATACGCGAAAGCAAGATTATAGTGGATATATTCGCCCTTCGCACCATATTTTATGGCCTTTTCATAATTGGCGGCAGACTTTTTATATTTCTTTAATTCCCCATATGCGAAACCAGCCTTTTCATATATGGATGCATTTTTTGGCTGAGCCTTCATCAGCTTTTCATACATGCCCAGCGCATTGCTGTAATCTTTTTTCGCCATGTAATGTTCGGCAAGACGCAACCCGGCATCGGTATCACCGGGCTTGAGCTCCAGCACTTTACGATATTCCAGGGCAGCTTTATCGTAGAGTTTAGCCTTCTCATATGCCATGGCAAGATTGAAATGTACTACCGGGTCCTTTGGTCTGAGGGAAATTGCTTTTTTGTAATTTGCTATCTCCTTTTCCGGAATCCCCTTGTTCCCGTACGCGAGTCCTATGTTGGCATACGCGGAGGCATTTTTCGGCTGTTTCCTTATAACCTTTCTATACAGATTTATTGCATCATCATGTCTGCCTGTCCTGAGGTAGGCATCCGAAAGAGCGACCATAACATTGACATCACCCGGCATCTTCTTTAGAACTTTTTCATACTGCGCGATTGCATCCTTGTCCCTGCCCGTTTTTTCATAAGCTTCAGCCAGATTATAGCGAACTGTGGTGCTGCCGGGGTTAAGCTTGATCGAAGCCTTGCAGTTGGCAACTGTTCTTTTCCAGTTTCCCAGTTTCGCGTAGGAATAAGCGATGTTCGCGTAGGCCACATCGTCTTTGGGATCAATCTTGATGATTTTTCTGTGAACAGCCAAGGCCTTTTTGTACTGCTTGCCGCGCATGTATACCTTCGAAAGTTCGATAAGAGAGGTCAGATCATCAGGTTTCTGTTTTAATATCCTTTTATATTCCAGAATTCCTTTCTTTGTCATCCCGGATTTCACATACAGTTTCGCCAGCATCTTGCGCGCGTTTATGTCATCCTTTTTCATGAGAACAGCACGTTCGAGATACTCTATTCTGGATTTTTCCGTTTTGGACCCTTTCGCAAATCTCAACCAGTCCTGGGGCATGATCTTTACATCTATCGGGATGGATGTAATGATCTTATCTCGATACAGGACATTGATCCCGAAAGTCTTGCTGTCGTCCGTTATCTTTTTGTCAACCAGCTCAATCCCATTCAGCAGCGCCTCCAGATCGTTCGAGGTTCCCATTCCCTCAATGTCAACCGTGATGCCCCGGTTAAAGAGAGAGTTTGTCGTTACCTTCTTTATGACAAATTCATCACGATACGAGATCTCAAACCGGTCTCCCTCTTTCAATATGTAGTCTTTTCCATTTTTTTCGATATCGATATAGCGGGTTTGAGGAGTCCCTCCCGCAACAGCAACAAGAATAGTCTCTTTCATTCTTGACAACCAGGAGAGACCTTCAAAATTCATCGCCAGTGAGCTGAATAGAACCCCGGCAATAAAAGACACCAGTACGACAAGAACTATTCCCCAGAAAGGAAATCTGCTCTTTCCGATCCGGGGGGTTCTGGTTTTTCTCTTTTTTTCTACAGAACTGCGATAGTAATCCATCACTATCCTCTTGGATGATATTTTTTGTGAATCTTCTTTAATCTCTCACGAGTGACGTGCGTGTAGATCTGTGTGGTGGATATATCGGCGTGACCGAGCATCACCTGTACGGAACGCAAATCAGCTCCTCCCTCCAGAAGGTGTGTCGCAAAAGAATGTCTGAACGTATGAGGATAAATCTTTTTTTGTAACCCGGCTTTCTTAACATATTTTTTTATAATCTTCCAGAATCCCTGACGTGTCAGGCCTGTTCCCGACCTGTTCAAGAAAATGGTGTTTACAGATCTTTTCCCGGACAATTTCCGTCTTGAGCTTTCAACATATCGGGTCAGACAGTCAAAAGCCGCTCTTCCAATCGGAACTATTCTCTCTTTGTTTCCCTTTCCCACAACAATGAGATAACCCGCCTGCCAGTTTATGTTGCTCATGGAGAGAGAAACTATTTCCGACACGCGAATCCCTGTCGCATACAGAAGCTCCAGCATAGCAGTATCCCTGACAGCCAGCGGGGTCTTCGTGCCCGGTTGCTTTAAGAGAAGATTCATTTCTTCCCTGCTCAGCGTGTCCGGAAGATGCATCCATACCCTGGCCAGTTCGATGTTAGCCACAGGATTTTCATCAATAACTTTTTCAGTCAAGAGATACAGGTAAAATCCCCTGATAGCCGCGAGAGATCGGTTGACGGAACTGGCTGCCAACCCGCTATCCTTCAGATTTCCCAGAAACGAGATAACAGTATCGGAATAAATCTCTCTGATACCCTTAATCCCCTCCTGTTCGACAAACTCCACATACCGCTTCAGATCCCTGCTGTACGCCTCCAGGGTATTGGGAGAGACGCCTTTTTCAACCGCGAGAAAGTTAAGGTATATATCAACGTGATGATACATTGATTCCATCCTGTTAACCCCCGGCAGAAGCCTAAAAGATACCGGGCGTGATTGCAAGCATCATCTTCACGAAACTGCAGGCACCTCCAAACCATCCATAAAAAACCGCCCGCGATAATGCTGTTGGGCGGTTTTAAGACGGCCAATTCTGTAGATCAGATATCAACCACCATACCGGTGCATAACGGTGAAAATCTGTCCTTGAATGCATTAAAAAGCTCAACCTGGGTCCTGAATCCGGTACAGTGACCGGCCGCTATCCAGTCGGGTCTGAATTCTTTCAGACCCTGTACAGTCTTCATGATTCTTGTTTCCGGGGCCTCAATAAGATGCAGCCCACCGATGATCCCGTGAATCTTCCGTTCATCCTCCGACGAACATATATGTCGCAGTATATTGATGATTCCCGCATGTCCACATCCGGTAACGACAATAATTCCCTTTTCTTTAACATGCGCTGCCACAGAAATATCATCGAGCATCATATCGTTCTTTATTTCACCCTCTGTCACTGTAAAGAGAGACATGTCCGCCTTTTCAAAATCTGTCACCCGCGCAATCTCACCCGTTGTTATAAGACCGGGCATGATCTGCATGGGTTCTTTTGTGAGACAAAGCATACCCCCGGCGGCCTCAATCTCTTTTCTGGAATCACCATCCATGACACCAACATGCCGGAGAAACGGATCGGTTATGAAGTTTAACCGGAATATATCAGGGTGGGCAATAACCGGAAGATTCTTCTTCCCGATTTCACCAAGCACTTTCGCCAGTCCCCGGGTATGATCATAATGGCAGTGAGTTAAAACAACGACATCGATAGATGCGGGAGAGATATCCATCTTCGCCATGTTTTCAAGAAGCGCGTCAGGATTCTGGGCCACATCCACAAGCACCCTTTTCACAACTCCATTCTTTCCCGCCTCAAGAAGCATAGAGATACCATGCTGCCCGAGATAAGAGCTCTCATACTGCACCGAATCCTCGGCAACCACTGTAATTCTCAAATTGTCAAGCTGGCCTTCAATCTCCATTGTATAGTTTTCTCCCTTGTTTTCAATCATGTTCTGATTGACTATACTTGTTTTTCCTGCCAGAATTCAACAATTATCTGCTCGTGAAAATCAATTTTCTATTGTAAGAAAGCTCTACTATGACAAATAAAGAAGAATATACCTTCGAGATAATGGCAAAGCCCTGCGGGCCACTGTGCAATCTTGACTGTGTTTACTGCTTCTATAAATACAAACAAAACGGGTGCGTTTCTTCATACAACTGGAAGATGAACAGCGAGATCCTGGAGATTTTTGTAAGAGACTATATCCGGTCCCAACCCCGGGAATCTCCGGTTCAATTTGTGTGGCAGGGAGGAGAGCCCTGTCTGATGGGCCTTGACTTTTTCAGAAATGCCGTAAAATTACAAAGAAAATATAAAAGACCGGGTCAGGAGATAACAAATGCCTTTCAGACCAACGCCACATTGATAGATTCGAAATGGGCAGAGTTCTTCAAGGAAAAGAATTTTCTGATCGGCGTAAGCATCGACGGCCCTGAGGATATCCACAACCGCTATAGAGTGGACAGCTCGGGCAGAGGTTCCTTCGCCAATGTTATGAAAGGAGTGGAAAATCTCAGGAAGCACAACGTGGATTACAATGCCCTCGTTTGTATAACGGATATTAGCGCACAGGATCCTCTATATATCTATGATTTCCTGAAGAAACATTTCAGTTTCATCCAGTTTATCCCCGTGGTGGAGAAAAAGAATTTCAAGAAGGAGGCTCCCTTTCAAAAAGACGCGAAAAAGTGGGACGTAAATAAGGGCGGGAAACATTCGGAGCTTGTGACCGAATGGAGTGTCACGCCGGAGGGATTCGGCACGTTTCTCAACAGAATTTTTGACAGCTGGGTGCAAAATGATGTTGGACGGATTTTTGTTCAGATTTTCGATTATACGCTCGCAAACCGGATGGGCTATCCCGCCGCGCTCTGTGTACTTAACAGGACATGCGGAAGAGCACTGATACTGGAACACAACGGGAATGTCTACTCCTGCGATCACTTTGTATATCCGGAATACAAACTCGGCAATATAAAAAAAACGCCTATTGACAAACTCGCAAGATCAACATCACAGATCAGATTCGGAAATGATAAATGGGAAAGATTACCGGGACAATGCAAAAATTGCGAATACCTCAATCTCTGTTTCGGCGGATGTCCAAGGAACAGATTTGTCTTTACCCCCGGGGGAGAGAGAGAACTGAATTACCTTTGCGAGGGTTATCGCTCATTTTTCAGTCACACATCAAAGGCCATGAAGTTTATGGCAAATGAGCTGAAGAATCACAGGCCTGCGTCCAATATCATGAAGATATCCGGATAATTCCTACATTCAGGGAACACCTGTCTCCTTTTTGAGCCTTATCAATTCCTCCTGTAATCGCGGAAGGATTTTGCCCGCCAGCCCGGTATTATAAAGATCTTTCTTTTCTTTGGGATCAGATAAAATATCGTAAAGTTCCGGTGGATAGCACCCGCTTTGATACTCGATGTACTTGTAATTTCTGGTACGAAGAGCATACATCTGGGGCACCGTGTAAGGAAAATCGACAAAATATTCATAAAGCCACGATTTTCTCCACGGTATATCCTTCGATGCAAGGAGAGGAGCAATACTCGTTCCCTGCATATTCCCCGGCACCCTGAGCCCGGCCAATTCCAGTATAGTAGGCGCCAGATCGATATTCAACACCATCTGAGACAGTCTTCTGCCCGGATTTCTGATAAAATTCGGATAGCGAATCATATAAGGAATACGAATAACCTCTTCATAGGCAAATCGTTTATCTACAAGACGATGTTCTCCCCAGTATATCCCATTATCCCCGGCGTATATCACGACGGTATCATCGGCAATTCCGGCCGCATCGAGATAATCTAAAATGCGACCCACCTCCCTGTCTATTTCAAGGATGGTTTCGCAGTACCCTCTGTACATTTGTTTCAGACCACCAAATGTCCCGTAAATAATGTGATTATCTACAAGACCGATCCAGTTATCCGCCTCCGGCGGCAAATAAAGATCGTCTATCTTGCTGTAGGTACCCTTCAGATCCTTTGGGGGCAACCAGCGGTGGTGAACCGCCTTCATAGAGAGATACAGGCAAAACGGATTGTCTCTCTTCTGCTTTATAAAATCCAAAGCATAATCGGTAAGTTCCTCAGTTATATATTCCTTTCTGGAAGGGGTATTAACGCCATCCACTATCAGGGGGCAGTTAAAATATCTCCCCTGCCCTCTCTGAATAGTAAAAGAGATAAATCTGTCCACACCCCTCAGATCCGGTAATCCCTTGCCGGGCATATGCCATTTGCCGATGAATGCGGTGTCATAGCCTCCTTTTTTTAACAGTTCCATAAAAGTAACATTTTCATCGCTCCAGGGGGTTATATTATTCTTCACCCCATGGGTATGGGCATACTGGCCGGTGAGGAAACTCGCCCTGCTGGGACTGCAGAGAGACGAGGTGACAAAGGCATTTTCGCAAAGAGACCCCTCATCCGCTATCCTGTCGAGATTGGGAGTTTTGAGAAAAGGGTGGCCCATACAGCTCATATGATCCCAACGGTGATCGTCACTCAGAATAAAGATTATATTGGGTTTCCTGGCCGGAGCGGAAAGGGCTTTTATTGGAAAAGATATGTCCAGCACCCCGGCAACCGCCATGCCGCCCAGGATTTCGAGAATTTCTCTTCGGGAAATGTTCCTTTCAAACAGATTGTCTTCAAATGATGCCATGTCCGGTTCCCCCCTTTAAATTCCGGATCAGTAAAAGAGCGCAGTATATATGTCCACGAATATATAAAACAGGAAAGTGCCCCCATTCCAAAGGGCAACGGGTACGATAATAATGCCTGCAAGGAGCACGATCACAACGGCGGGCTGGATAATTTGTCCCGGTATCGGGGCTTTTTCCCGGTACGCCAGTCTGCAGACAATCTCGGAAATACCCATATCAAGTAAAGCAACCCCTATAACCCCCACAATCAGGGGGTGAAAACACCAGTAGGCCAGTTCCCAGCCGGAATAGATGCATCCGGCGCCATACACCATCTTTGCCGACCAGACCAGGGGGGTGACCAGACCACATAGTAGCCTCTCCCCCATATTCGCGCCAGCCCTGTAGGCAAGCGGATGAGCGATAAAGGCGCCAAACCATATACTGATAAGCATGAATAGTGCGGATATATTAGATATTAACCGGCTCAGGCCCGGATGATTAATACCTATGAGAGGGGACATATTATAGACATTGATAGACAGGATCATCAGGAGCATTACAATGCCCGCGGGAACCAGAAATCTCTTATAAAACGTCTTTTGCGCCATGATAAGATTCCTCTCTTACAAAGAAAGCCTTAAAAAGGAGCGAAAACCGAATTAATTACGTTTGTAAACCGGGAGTCCGATTCTGTCAAGTATTATAAAGATATGCCATGTTCTGTCAGGCAGTCCGGGCTTTTGTGAGATTAAAGGTTTGACAAAGGTTTCACAACAGGCGAGGATACTCACCGGAGAGCCGCTATCCCGGCGACATCTACTCCGCAGACTATCAGCGCAAAAGGACAATTATGACACCGTTAATACAGGTTGCTACAGGTATTTTTTTGCTGGCAGGAGGCCGTAAATTCTTCTGGTTTTTCGTGGGTGCCACAGGTTTCATCACGGGCCTTACCTTCGCCGATCAAATCCTGACTATCGATTCACCTGTTATAATACTGGCCGCGGGTATCATCTTGGGGATTATCGGCATATTCATCGCCGTCTTCATGCAAAGATTTGCCATATTTGCAGGCGGCTTCCTCGCGGGCTCTTACATAGCCTACATGATTGTGGCCGCTCTCGGATTGATCCCCCGGGAGTTATTCTGGATCGCGTACATCGCGGGCGGCATCGTTGGGGCGATACTCCTGCTTTTCCTTTTTGATTGGGCGCTTATCGCGCTCTCGTCCGTAGCCGGCGCCTCTATGATTATTGATGCCCTCACCTTTGACCCAAAGATCGAGACAGCTATCGTCCTTATCCTGGCCCTTTCGGGAATTTTAATTCAGGCAAAACTTCTCTTGAGGGATAAAGCCTGAGAGACCGCGAAAAGGGCCATTTCAAGATGGACACTATCTGATCCGCCGATAGATCCACCCATTTAGATAGAAAAAGGATGACGCCCATCCGCCAAGGCGAATAATCTTTTTGGCCATTCTGCGTACTGATTCCTGTCTATCTACTTTTTTGTCCGAGAGATAGATAGCAAATAATCCACGGTTAACCATCTGATGAAATTCTGAATGTGGCAATCCGGAGATGCTTCTGTCCGCCTGATTGAAAAAGTGCGTTAACCGCCTCAGCATCTCTTCATCATTTTTATAATAAGAACAGAAATTAAGGTCTTTCCCGATGCGGTCTTCTTCCTGATCGATAAAGTAATCCAGAAGGATATGAAGCCCCTGCACCCATGGAAAATAAGCATTTTTTACACGCGATGCCAGTTTATCCGGACACTGGTCATGAAACGCGCAGGCAACCAGACAGAATATACCAAGCGTTGAACCGCAACATGCCGAAAATTCATACCAGCTCATCTCCGGCAGTCCATCCCGATGCGTCTCAAACCACTCCTTCAAACGTGGAATACGCTCTTCCTCTTTTACATGCTTATGTACCTGCAGGTCACAATAATAACCCGCCAGCTCATAGAGTTCTGAAGAAATATTATTGTATGAGGGAAGTTTTTCCAGAACATCCTGACATGTTTTCACAAGCGATATCAGATAACCACCATCATCCTGTTCGTCTCGAAATCGATAATAATTGACACTCTCAGCCTTCGGCGTCAACGCGTGAAGCAGTGATTCGTGAAGTGCGCGAAAATCAGTCGGATCTAAAGATGTGCTACGGTCACACAAATTATCAAGATAATCACAGATAGTCTGGTAGGCGACAATAAAACGTATGGCTTCTCCGCGCTTTTCACCTGCCAGTAATCCATAAACAGATCCTCCCTCACAGTGAAAAGTTTTTGTCTGTATGCTCATCAACGCCTGTTTCCTGAGCTCCGGGTCCGGGATCTGCCTTGCACGATTTTTCCACCCATCCAGACAGCGATGTACATCGGGAAGTACCTTAAAATAAGTCCTTATCATTATCGCCCATGAAGAGGTTGGAATCATCAGATTAAACTCCCGCGCAGGAACAAACAGATTATTTTTGACAAAATGGTGAAAATTCAACTTTCCACAAAATTGCTTTTTGATGTGTAGAAGAAATACGTTTGAGTGTCAAGAAAAACGCGCGGCTAAGACAATATGAGTAATGCTGTCAGATAAACTGATTTGCCTACAAGAACCCAACCCGAGATTACTGTGAAAAATATCTGATCTTTCCAAAACACTACATTAAAAACTGCCCACACCACATGTATGAATAATATAGCGCCGTCAAGTCAATCATCCCCACCGAGGCGCTTTTTTGTTGAAAACAGGGCTGTTAAATGATAGCTACTCGTATTTTCCGTATCTGTACCATCCCAATATCCTTAAAAATATGATATGCACAAAGATGGATTTGAAAAGATATTAGAGGAAACATTTGGACAGAACTTATGCGCAGGTACAGCAAGCAAAGAACCCGTATGATCAATAACCACCTCATAGCGAGAGGCATTACTGATGAGAGGGTTTTAAAGACGATGGCAACGGTTCCGAGACATCTTTTTTTGGATGAGAGCATCCAGAATCAGGCATACTCCGACAATCCCCTGCCCATAGGCTCCAGGCAGACTATTTCCCAACCTTACATCGTGGGTCTCATGACTGAAGCGCTTGAGCTGAAGGGAATCGAAAAGGTCCTGGAAATAGGAACCGGTTGCGGATATCAGACAGCAATCCTGGCAGAGTTGGCCGAGAGGGTATTTTCAATCGAGAGGATAGCGTCTCTTGCTTTCAGGGCACAAAGGACCCTGGATTCGCTCCACTACCACAACATATTGATAAGGGCCGGAGACGGAACGTATGGGTGGAGCGAAGAATCTCCGTTCGACGCTATTATAACTACTGCCGGCGCCCCGAAGATCCCCCAAACTCTCAAGAGACAGCTGGCTGTCGGGGGAAGACTTATCATTCCTGTCGGCAGCCAAAGCTCGCAGACATTGTTAAAAATCACCCGCCTGTCGGAAGAACCGGATGACATAAAGACAGAAGATCTCTGCGGGTGCCGTTTTGTTGACCTGATAGGAGAGTACGGATGGAAGGGCTGACATAGAGCATGCTTAGAAGATTATATGACTGGGTTCTTCTCTGGGCTGAAACACCATACGGATCCTGGGCGCTGTTTCTGCTCGCATTTGCGGAATCGAGTTTTTTCCCTGTGCCGCCCGATGTTCTGCTGATAGCGCTGGCAATATCCATTCCGGCCAAATCGTTCAGATACGCTTTGATATGCTCTCTGGGTTCAGTTTCAGGCGGTGTTGTCGGATATGAGATCGGATACCGGTTTATGGATCTGATTGGCTTTCGCATAGTTGATTTCTATGGTTTTATAGAGCAATACTACGCGGTAGGCGACCTGTACAACAGATACAATGCGTGGGCCGTCGGGATAGCCGGTTTTACACCCATTCCTTACAAGGTCTTTACTATATCGGCAGGCGCATTCAAGATAAATTTCGTAATCTTTCTCATCGCTTCAGCGGTAAGCCGGTCCGCAAGATTTTTTCTTGTAGGGTGGCTGATATATAAATTCGGTCCGAGCATTAAACTTTTTATAGATCGCTATTTCAATATCCTGGCCTTTGTTTTTGTGGCGCTTCTTATCGGAGGTTTTATATTAATTAAGTATCTTTTGTAATTGGAGTCCTATGTTACACGACAAAAAAAATCTCTTCATATCTCTCCTTATCCTGTTATTCATCACTGCCTGCGCAACTACGTCCGGTCCAGGTAGAAATACAAACGGTGTCTATCACAGGGTAAAAGAGGGTGAAACTCTGTGGAGAATATCCCAAGCTTACAATTGTGATCTCGACAAACTCGCCGAGGCGAACAACCTGCCTGACAGCCGTATCGAAGCAGGCAGTGTATTGTTTATCCCCAATGCCGCAAGCACCATCTCCATTAAACCCGGCACAACATCATATAAGACAGCTGATACGGCAAAAAAGGAACCCCCCGAAACTACCAGAAAAAACAGGGCTCCTGCTCCCGGAAAAGTGTCGGATAAGAAAACTTCTCAATCTTACAGACCCGGTTTTATATGGCCGGTAAAAGGCAGAGTGTCTTCTAAATTCGGCGTATATAAGGGCATACAGCATAACGGAATCAAGATAAACGGAAAAGAGGGAACATCCATCCTGGCATCCGCAGGCGGGACTGTGATACATTCCGCGCCCATCAAATATTATGGAGAAACTATTATTATAAAGCATAACAGCATCTATTCGACTGTCTACTCTCACTTAAAGAAGAGAACAGTATATGCAGGATCAACTGTCAGGAGAGGGGACAAGATAGGACTTCTTGGAAGAGAAGAAAAAACTGGCAAACCCTGCCTGCACTTTGAAATACGATACAAAAACAGGGCTAAAAACCCCTTATATTACCTTCCAAAATGAGGAGAAACGATGAAACTGGACAATGACATTTATGTTTACGAGTGGACTAATCCGTTTGAAAACAACTGCAACAGCTTTTTCATAGGGGGGACTGCTCAGGCGCTTGTAGACCCGGGTCTCAAGCTGTTTCTTCCAGGCCTTTTGAAGAAAATGGAAGCGGACGGGATAGATCTGAAAAATATCAAATATATAATAAACACCCACTCACACCCTGATCACCTTGAGGCATCCGAGGCCTTCGACGGTGATAAGAATATAAAAATAGGATTGCACAAAGAGGGCATAGATTTTCTGGATGATATAGGCGGGCGTATGTATGGAATGTTCGGATTAGATGCCCCGAAAGTACATATAGATATTGTGCTGGAGGAAGGACCCATCAAATTAGGGAATGAAGATTTCGAGATACTGCATGTACCCGGCCACTCGCCGGGATCAATCGCCCTGTACTGGCCTTCCAGAAAGGCTCTTTTCCCCGGAGATGTAATATTCAATCAGAATGTCGGGAGAACAGATTTTCCCGGGGGCGACAGTGCACTTTTGAAAGAAAGTATTCTGGGACTTTCAAAGCTTGATACTGATTATTTCCTCCCGGGGCACATGGAAGTCATCATCGGAAATGAAAACGTAAAGCGTAACTTCCAGTTTGTAATAGAACACGTGTTCCCTTATATATAGAGAGATAATACACCATAATTTCTTAAAATTTCTTGATTTTTCCCCGTTTCAGGCGTAAGTATAAGGAAGTTTCTATAATGTTCATTATAAATTTACAGCAGAGACGCTAAATGGGAGGTACCCATGATGGATAAATTTAATGAGGTAGTTCGTGTTGCTGTTAATCAGGGAGCATCAGACATACATTTGTCAAGTAGCCATCCGGTGGTCACCCGGATCAAAGGAACAATCCAATTTAACAACAGCATGAAATGGACCCCCGACGAAATTGATTCTCTTGTAAAAAAGCTTCTCTCCGCAGAACGGATTAACATGCTGAGAACACGTCGTTCTGTGGATTACGCAATCACCATAAGTGGCGTGAGATTGCGAATAAACATTTTTAATGAAACGAGCGGGTTGAGTCTTGCCATCCGGCTCCTGCCGGGAAATGCACCCTCTGTCGACCAGCTAAATCTCCATCCGTCTCTTCACCAGATATCTAAACTTCAGCAGGGTCTTGTCCTGATCTGCGGCGCCACCGGAACGGGGAAAACGACAACCATAGCAGCCATTATAGAAGAAATTAATTCCTCTCGCGCATGCCATGTTATTACGATTGAAGATCCGATTGAATACCGGTTTCTGTCAAAAAAAGCCTTCATTCAACAACGTGAACTTGGCGATCATACCAATTCTTTCGAACAGGGACTCATGGATTCTCTAAGGGAAGATCCCGATGTAATAGTCATAGGAGAATTAAGAGAACCTGAGACCATGAGGCTCAGTATAAACGCCGCGGAATCAGGTCATCTGGTTATTGCCACCCTTCACGCAACCAATACAGAAGAGGCTATCTATCGTTTGTGTAATTCTGCTCCATTTGAATCTCAGGATGAAATCCGCCACCAAATCTCGTCCACACTTTCCTGGCTCATTGTCCAACAGTTAACATACGTGAAAAAATCCGAATTGAGAGCGCCCTTACTCTCGATACTCCGTGGCACACCGTCGGTCAAGGCGCTTATCCGCGAAAATAATCTCCAGCAGATTGAGAATGCCATTCAGATGGGAAAAGTTGACGGGATGTTTACACATGATCGATATTCAAAGGAGTTTCTGGAAACACGCTCAACCTTCATACCCCCTTCCAATGTATTTCGGCCTTCCGCAGAAACGTTACATATGCCTGTCCATCATTCATCCATTATGAAGTCTTCTTCACACCATACAGAGACTCAAGACGCCCAATGGGGAAAGGGTGAAAACATCATAATACGGGAAATAAGCAATCAGGCCATTAAAGGATCTCTTTCTATCGATGATAATGTTTCGATAGAAGAGCTTTTCAAGGAGTACGAAGACTGATTCTACCGATAACATACCTAAAGAGGTAAAAACATGGAAACCCAGAATTCCAGAAAATACTCAAGAGTCAACACATATCTTCCGATTGAAACGCGCCTGGTATCGCTGGAAGAACAAGAAGATCTAAATGCCCGTGTATCCAAAGTAGGAATCGTAATCGACGCGGCAACACCACCCGAACTGAAGGATAAGGTCCTGAGTGAGTGGCTGAACATGCTGAATGATAAAATGGATTCTATCATAAAGGTCCTCTCCTCCGAACGCGAAAATATATCATCTGTAGCCTTTGAACCATTGAATATAAGCGCTAATGGAATGAGAATGACATCTAACAAGAGTTACGACATAGGCAGTGTGCTGGAAATAAAACTGGTGCTTCCAGTCCAGCCGTACAAAATCCTTTATCTATATGGAGAGGTTGTCAGAGTCGAGCATAATTTCAATACTTTCAATATCGCAGTCAAATTCATAAGAATGAACGACGAAGTAAAGGATGAACTGCTCCATTTTGATTTCAAGAAACACGGAGAAATTCTCAAGACGAAGAACCGCTGATAGTCACAAAGCACACCCCTGATGTGTCTATTCATATATCTTCCTGCCGATTGAAGCAGCCCATAATACTCGATATGTTTGCATAATAACCACATTGTCATTGCGAACCCCGATGAAATTCCGATTTATACCTTTACAAGAAAAGAATCCCGGTATATTTTCATGGAAAAACCGTAGGAAGTAAGGATTAAACAGAATTTAGAACGAGAGGGAAACCCTTATGAACAAGAAAGATTCCTTTTATCCCGACTGGTATGAAGGCATTCCCCACGCCAAATCATACAGGACCATCCTTAAGTGGGGTGGAATGGACAAGTTCAAACATCCAAACAGGGGACTCTATAAACTGATAAAAGATACCTTTGACATGACTGACGAAGATTTCAGTACACCGCATGACATGGCTCTGGAAGAAGTTTCATTTCAGATACCTTCAACCCTCTCTCCCAAAGACATGGAGGCATTCGAAAAGATCGTTGAGGTTGAAAATGTAAAGACCGACAATTTTTCACGCCTTGAAGCAACATACGGAAAGACCACGTATGACGCATTCAGGCTCAGAGAGGGAATTGTGGAGAATCTTCCCGGTGCGGTGATCCATCCAAGGGACAAGGAAGATATTTCGGAAATAGTGAAATACTGCAACGAGAAAAAGATACCTGTATATGTCTTCGGCGGCGGATCATCGGTAACAAGGGGATTTGAGTGCATGCGCGGAGGGGTCACCCTCGACATGAGGACTCATATGAAACGTATATTGAAATTGAATGAGGAAAATCAGACGGTTACAGTTCAGCCGGGTATCTTCGGACCGGATCTGGAAAACGCTCTGAACAATGCCCCCAAACATTTAAGCGCAAGGAGGTCATATACATGCGGACATTTCCCACAATCTTTTGAATATTCTTCGGTCGGGGGATGGGTGGTAACAAGGGGAGCCGGCCAGAACTCCACCTATTACGGCAAGATAGAAGATATGGTTATATGCCAGGAATATGTCACACCCACAGGAACAATAGAGACAGGGGAATATCCCGCGTCCGCGACCGGTCCCTCCATCGACCAGATAATGATAGGAAGCGAGGGAGCCTATGGGGTCCTTGTTTCCGTGACGCTGAAGGTTCGCCGTTACAATCCCGGCAACACCAGACGTTTCAGCTTTATCTTCAAAAACTGGGATGACGCCGTCAACGCGGCACGGGAGATAATGCAGGGGGAATTCGGTTACCCCTCTGCGTTCAGATTATCCGACCCCGAAGAAACCGATGTCGCCATGAAACTTTATGGCGTAGATGACACCATAATTGACAAAATGCTGAAACTGCGCGGATATAAATCAGGAGAAAAATGCCTCCTTCTGGGAACCGCCGACGGCAGCAGGGGCCTTACAAGGCTTGTAAAGCATAATGTCCGGAAAATATGCAAGAGATACGGGGCAATGAACACAACGGGTTTCGCCGCCAGAAAATGGGAGCACGGGAGATTTACCGATCCATACATGAGGGAAGACCTGCATGATTTCGGTATTATCATTGACACGCTTGAATGCGCTGTCAACTGGGAACAGCTCAGACATGTCCATAAGCATGTCAGAGAATACTGCAAGAGCAGGCCCCGAACGGTCTGCATGACACACTGCTCTCATTTCTACCCGCAGGGGACGAATCTCTACTTCATATTCATCGGGAAGATGGGCAAGAATGAATTCGTGGATTACCACAGGGGGGTTCTCGATGCCATCCAGAAATCAGGGGCCACCATAAGTCATCATCACGGGATAGGAAAACTGTTCGCCCCATGGCTGGAAGGCCAGATTGGAAAGAATGAGTTAGACGTCTTCAAGGCGCTTAAAAAGCATTTTGATCCAAACAATATCATGAATCCCGGAGGAACACTCGCACTGGACATGCCAGATTCAGAAAAAAGATTTACGAAGAAGGATTAGGCTGCGGGGCCTATTTATGATCATTTGTCCGGGTCCACAAGCCCCTTTACAAACCAGCGTTGCATGAAGAGGACCACAAGAATCGGCGGCAGCATCACAAGCAACGAACCGGCAAGAGCGACATTCCAGTAAGGCAAATCATCCGCCGCTGGAATCAGGTGCTGAAGCCCGATGACGGCCGTCGTCATCTTTGGATTTGTCGTAATAAGCAGAGGCCAGAGGTACTGGTTCCATCCATAGACGAATTCGATAACTACAAGCGCGGCGATATTAGTCTTGGAGAGGGGAAGGAGAATCTTCCTGAAAAAGGTCATGGCCGAAGCTCCATCCATCTTAGCCGCCTCACAGAGTTCCTCGGGAATTGTGAGAAAGAACTGCCGGAAAAGAAAGGTGCAGGTCGCTGAGGCAATCAGGGGCAGGATAAGTCCCGTGTAGCTGTCCAGGATGCTCCACTCCAGCGTAATATCTATCGTATGACCCGCAAACCAGCTTACAAGACCGTTCAGGTGAAGAACATTCCAGAGATGCTGCAGGGGACCGAGGAGATTTGCCGCCATTTCGTAGGTGGGAAGGATTCTTACTTCCACCGGAAGCATCAGCGTACAGAAGACCGAAACAAAAACCAGGGTTCTGAAACGGTAATCGAAGTAAACGATCGAAAACGCGCCCAGCAGGGAAACACTGATCTTGCCAAGGGTGATACCCGACGCCATGATGAATGAATTTAACAGGTTCGTTCCCAGGTTACCTTTTTCCCAGGCAGCCTTTATGTTCACCCAGAACTGATCTCCCGGAATCAGCGGCATTGGAACCCTGCACACGTCTTCAATGGGAAGCGTCGCAGCGATTATGGCGTAAATAACCGGAAAACCGACAATAATAATCCCCGTGATCAAAAAGACATATGTAAATATATCCAGAATCGGTGTTTTCTCAACCATTGACTGTTATCCCGCGTATTGAACCTTTTTTTCCACGTACTTGAACTGAAAAAGGGTAACCCCAATTATCAGGGTCATTAACACGATAGACTGTGCTGCCGATCCCCCCATATTCAGGCCTATGAACCCGTCCTGATAGACCTTGTACACCAGTATATTCGTAGCTCCGCCGGGTCCCCCCTGTGTCATCATATGAACAACACCAAAGGTCTCGAAGAACGAATAGATGATGTTCATGACAGTAACGAAAAACAGCGTCGGTGAGAGGAGTGGAACAGTGATAGTCCAGAACCGCCTGAAGGGACTCGCCCCATCTATTGCCGCCGCTTCTATGAGTGATTTGGGGATCGCCTGCAGCCCGGCAATAAAAAAGACAAAATTATAACTGATCTGCTTCCACGCGCTTGCCATAATTATCATAAACATTGCATCAGATCCCCTTAAAACCGGGTTCCAGTCAACACCGAACCAGCGCTTGATCGCGAGAGCGACAACCCCGTATGAAGGGTGAAGCAGAAAGAGCCACAGGATACCCGAAATGGCCGGTGCCACGGCATAGGGCCAGATAAGGAGAGTCCTCACAACAGCCTTCGCCTTAAGCGCCCTGTTTGCCATCGTGGCAATAAAAAGACCGGTGGAGATGGATACTGTCGCGACAGACATACTGAAGAAAAGCGTGATCCCTATGGATTTGAGATAGAGTGGATCGGTAAAAAGTGTTACAAAATTCGAAAACCAGATGAAGGTGCTGTGTTGGCCGAAGGGGTCGCTTCGCATTACCGACTGTATCAGGCCTTGGACGGCAGGCCAGTAGAAAAAGGTGAGCGTCACCACGATCTGTGGAAGTATTAACAGGTATGGAAGCGTCCTTGAGGAAAAAACGGATCTCTTTATCATTGTTTCGCTGTTCACAAAGCAACGCTTCCCCCCATAAACGGGGAAAGCGTTGCCCATATTACATTTTTAAAACTGTTGTCTATTTATAGATCTTTTCAAATTCCCGAAGCTGCTTATTACTCCGTTTAACCGCGTTATCCATAGCCGCCTGCGGCGTCTTGGTTCCGTTCCAGACAAGTTCCATTTCTTCATTGATAATATTTCTTATCTGGATGAAATAGCCGAGACGGAGACCGCGGGAAATCTTGGTCGGGGTCCGACGTGTCAGTTCTTTGATACCAACTTCCTGATAGGGCTGCTCTTTGTAATAGCCTTCTTTTTTCAATTGCTCATAGGCGGCAAGCGTGATCGGGAAATAACCTGTTTGCTTGTGCCAGTATATCTGCATCTCGGGTTTTGCCAGGTGTTTCAGAAATGCCGCCACACCCTTGTAATCTTTTTTGTCGTGACCTTTAAATACCCACAATGAAGCGCCTCCGATGATACTGTTCTGGGGGTTTTTCATCCATGATTCCACGGGCATGGGCGCGACGTCCCACTTGAAGTCTTTGACAGCCTTCTTAAGCTTTGCAATACCGCTGATAGAATCGATGTAGACGCCCGCGTTCTGTGCTATGAACTCGGCTTTCGGTCCCTGATACTTCTGCCCACCGTACAGGAAACGTTTATCATCGAACCAGTCTTTCAGCATGGCGATGTGACCAACCACCTTGGGATTGTTGATAAGAAGCTCACAATCAAGTCCCTCGTAACCATTCGCCTTTGAGGCAAAAGCAATATTGTGTATTGCACTGTAATTTTCCACCTGTGTCCAGGACTGCCAACCCGTAACCATTCCATAGGGTACGACGCCTGATTTTACCAGCTTGGCGGTGATCTCGCCTAGTTTGTCCCATGTGACAGGTTTTGTCTTGTCAAGCATCGGGATACCGGCTTTCTTGAAGAGGTCAACGTTGTAATACATAACGGGCGTAGATGAATTGAAGGGCATGGACATCAAATCGCCATTAGCGTTCATGTAGTAGGAAAGAACCGGCTGGAGATAGCCCTTCCAGTTGATGTTGTAACCCGCCTCCTTCATGAGCTTGTAGACTGGCTTGATAGCGCCGGAGAGCATCATCGTCTGTGTACCGACCTCAAAAGCCTGGAGGATGTGGGGCTGTTTCTTTGCCCTGTAGGCCGCCACACCGGCGTTGATCGTCTCGTCATAATTTCCCTTGTAGGTGCCGACCACCACATAGTCGGACTGGGAATCATTAAACGCCTTGATCATGTTATCGGCCACCTTACCGCGGGCCCCCTTCATCGCGTGCCACCAGTTAATGGTGATCGGTTCAGCCATCACCTGACCGGCCAGGAAAACCAGCGATGCCGCAACTGCAATGATCATCAACAGCTTACGTACTTTCATAACAACTCCTCCTATCCTTTTAAGTGTTTTTATTAATGCCCGGATAGATTTCCTCTCTCCGGACAAACTCCAGGACAAACTCCAAGACAAACTCCAAGACAAACTCCAGGACAAACTCCAAGACAAACTCCAGTGAAAAGAACATATGGCAGTGTAAAGACAATTAACAGACGAGTCAAGAAGTATGTTACAGCAAAATTTATTTTCCGCTGATTCTTTTCGGAAACCTGAAAAATTACTACCACCTATTACTTGACGAAGCCTCCTGTTTGTAATATTAAACGTAAACTCTTGAAAGTTGACAGTCCTGCAAGCGGAAATTCAGTATATGATTTTTAAGCCAACCCCATGGAAAGGTGAAAAATCGTCATCATGGCCGATGTAACCCTAAAAGATGTGGTAAAGAGATTCGGCAAGGTGGAAGTCGTCCACGGTGTCAATCTTGAGATAGAGGGAAACGAGTTCGTCGTCCTGGTAGGACCCTCCGGATGCGGCAAATCTACGATACTGAGGATGATCGCCGGCCTGGAGAAGATCACAGAGGGAGAAATCCTGATCGACGGGAAGGTTATAAATGACGTAGCCCCCAAGGACCGTGGAATTGCCATGGTATTCCAGAACTACGCGCTTTACCCTCATATGAATGTATTCGACAACATGTCCTTCGGCCTGAAAATCAGTAAGACTCCTAAAGATGAAATAGAAAAACGGGTGAAGGAAACCGCCGATATACTGGAACTGCAAGATCTGCTTCATAGAAAACCTTTTGAACTCTCTGGCGGGCAGCGTCAGAGGGTCGCCATGGGAAGAGCCATGGTCAGGAAACCATCCATCTTTCTCTTTGACGAGCCCCTTTCCAATCTGGATGCAAAACTGCGTACCCAGATGCGGACCGAAATGAAACTTCTGCATCAAAAAGTAAAATCTACTATTATATATGTGACTCATGATCAGGTGGAAGCCATGACCTTGGCCGACAGAATTGTTGTGATGAACGATGGATACATCGAGCAGGTAGGCGGGCCGATAGATCTGTTTGAAAAACCGTCAAATATCTTTGTGGCCGGGTTCATCGGCAGCCCACCCATGAACCTGGTACCCGCCAGAATTGACTCTGCCGGAGGGAATTTTGAACTCAATTTCTCCGGAGGTCTGAGAATTCCAATCCCTAAAAAACCGGACAGCGGAATCAGGAACGGCATGGAAGTAGTCATGGGGCTTCGCACGGAAGACCTGACAATCGACAACGGCGACCATGTTAATATGCCGGAAGATTGGAAAGTACATGGTATCGTCGAGGTAGTTGAACCCCTGGGCGGAGAAACAAACATGCACATGAACATTCAGGGAGTAAAACTGACAGCCAGGAGCGAGGGAAGAAGAATCATAAATGTCGGAGAAGAGATAAACCTCGCCCTGAATCTTGAACACCTTCATATCTTTGACGCAAAGAGTACATCTTCAATCTATTGATAACGAGTACCGTCAGGCAGCCGGCCATCCGTCTCTATCCGATCTGCGCTCGAATATCACTTCCATAATCTCGGCAAAACCCTCGCCACCATCCCGGCCGGCTACAAATTCAGGCAGACATTTCATCTGATCCACAAAGTGAAGCACATTCCTTACACCTGCGGAATGGGGGAAATATTCGAACATGGGTTCATCATTGGGTGAATCGCCACAAAACAGAAAGTGTTCTCTGCTGTCATCCAGATCCATCTTCCAGCGTTCCCGAACAAACATTTTTGTCATACCCAGTTTGTCATAACTGCCGAACCATCCATTAACATGAATCGAAGACACCTTGCATGTTGCCCCATGTCTCCTGAAAATCCGGCAAATTTCCTCAACATCTGTCGTATTCAGCGGATCCACGTCCTCGCAGTAATCCACGGCAAGGTCGGCCTCCCGGTAAAGCTGGTCACTGGCGATTGCCGTTCCCGGAATTTCCGCGAGTATTTCCTCGCCGATATGCCTCAGCCTTTTGCGGTTGTCATCTCTGACCTTTTCTGAATCAAGAAATGTTTTCTTCAGCTTTTTCTCTTTTTCATCAAGCCAGAAATAGAAGGCGCCATTTTCTCCAACAACACCGTCCACAGGCCACATCCTGGCAATATGATCGCACCATCCGGCGGGTCTGCCGGTTATCGGAACCACCTTCATACCGCATTCCTTCAGCCTCCACAGCGCGTCAAAGGCACACGCCGGAATCCTGCCACCTGTTGTAAAGGTATCATCGATATCAAAAAAGACGCCCAGGAAACCTTTCGCAACCTCCGATCCTAATTTTTTAATGGGTAGGGTCACTCCAGTCCCCCGTTATCATTGCGCACGATTTTTGTTATAACAGCAACAGGATAACGAACATTGAAAACGATTGCAATAGATAATAAGCGGCTGTTACCGGTTAATTAATGCCCATCCAGAAATGAAATAACGGCACTATCAAGTGTCCAATTCTTCGCACCCTTCGGGTGCTCAGCCCCACGCTCCGCAGCGGGTTCCCAGTTTCAGAAATGAGCAACTTTTTACAAGAGCAAGAAAATCAAGGGATTACGCGGATAAGTACTGTAGTACGTCGCACAAGGAATCCCGCAGATTGACGCTGAGATTGTGGAAAAGGGCCATTTCCGGATGGACACCAGATAACGCTAATCCTGTATTTTATACACCTTTGCCGATCCACTCACTGACAGAACTGGGAAATTACTGTTGCTAACAGGGTGGCTATAAACATCCAGAAGAGAGTTTTCATCACTTCAAGATACTTGGGTACGTGGAGAGCAGAGAAACCATGCGGGGTAAAGAAGGTGTCAGGATATCGATCCGTTGAATCTTCAGGATACAGGAGAAACATTACAAGCTTTGTGAATCCAAATCTTTTTTTCTTCATCTGCTGACCTCCTTTCTTTTATATGATCAGCAACACCAGAAAAATATTTTGAACTGCACAAGAGCACCGTATAGGTTGAATGTTCTGTCCGTATGACTGTGAAAAGATTTCTCCGGCGAATAAGCACGGGAAATGAAAACGGTATAAGCGCAACTCCGGATAATCTCGGTTAACTCTTTTGTATGCTTATTATACTCCTTTTTTTAAAATTACCAAGAATTTTTTTGTGTATCATATTGCACGTAAGTACTTATAATAACATACATTAAAAACCATTAACAAACAAAAACGGTAATGGGAAAAACCGCAAGATCAGACAGGACTCCAGATCAATCTCCCCGACAGCCAGTCAATAGTAAAGGACTGCCTCTCCTTTCTGCTTTTTGTTACGTATTAAGCCTATCCCCATAGTCAAGATAAAAAACAGGGCTGTTTAAGGTGCATAGAGTAAGAAGCCTGTCTTGTTATAGGTATTAATGATTCTTTGTCATAATATACTTCATAGGGAGTAAGATATCCAAGAGTTTCATGGAGCCTCTCCGTATTGTAAAAGTGAAAATAGATGGACAGAAGTGAACGTGC
>JAGGXJ010000142.1 GCA_021163105.1 Syntrophobacterales bacterium | reverse complement strand
TGGCGGAGGGAGCAGGATTCGAACCCGCGAACCTTTCGATTAACGGTTTTCAAGACCGCCGCCTTCGACCTCTCGGCCATCCCTCCGATTTTACATTAATTACTCTACTTATTCCGGACTATCCTGTCAACCCCATTCATATAAGGTCTCAGTGCGTCAGGAACAATCACACTTCCGTCCTTCTGCTGATAGTTTTCCAGTATCGCCACCACTGTCCGTCCTATGGCAAGACCTGAACCGTTGAGTGTATGGACATATTCAATTTTTGAACTATCCTCGCGGCGGAATCTGATGCTTGCCCTTCTTGCCTGAAAAGATTCGAAATTGCTACAGGAGGATATTTCTCTGTACGTGTCCTGCCCCGGCAGCCATGCCTCCAGGTCATACGTTTTCGCGGAGGAAAATCCCAGGTCACCCGTACACAGATTGACGGTGCGGAAATGGATACCGAGTCTCTTCAAGACCTCCTCGGCATTAGCTGTCAATTTCTCCAGTTCATCGTACGATTCTTCCGGCCTGGTAAATTTTACCATCTCCACCTTGTTGAACTGGTGCTGTCTTATCAGTCCCCTCGTGTCTTTTCCGTAAGAACCCGCCTCTGAGCGGAAACACGCTGAATAAGCAACATAATCAACAGGTAGATCCTTCTCATCCAGTATCTCATCCCTGTGTATATTGGTGACAGGCACCTCTGCTGTGGGAATGAGATAATAGTCCGTGCCTTCTATCTTGAAAAGATCCTCCTCGAACTTGGGAAGCTGTCCTGTGCTTGTCATGCTTTCGCTGTTCACCATGAATGGAGTAAATATCTCTGTATAGCCATGCTCCATCGTATGGAGATCAAGCATGAAGTTTATAAGCGCCCTTTCCAGCCGGGCACCCACGCCCCGATAAACGGTAAACCGTGCGCCGGCTATCCTGGCCCCAGCGGCGAAGTCCAGTATATTCAGCTCTTCGCCTATATCCCAGTGAGCTTTGGGTTCAAAATCGAACCGGGGTTTTTCTCCCCACTGCCTTACCACAGGATTGTCTTCGTCCCCTGTTCCACAGACAACCGACTCGTGAGGTATGTTGGGTATGGTCATTGTCAGGCCGTGAAGCAGCGCTTCGGTCTCTTTAAGCGCTTCGTCCAGTTTCTTTATCTTGGAGGATACACTGCCCATCTTCGCGATAAGATCGGACGCATCCTCTCCGTTCTGCTTCCTTGCGCCTATTTCCTTTGAAACACTGTTTCGGTCACTCCTCAGGGTCTCCACTTCCTGAAGGATATTTCTCCTCTTTCGATCCATCGCGGAGAACTGATCCAGATCAATGGCATCTCCTCTCTCCTCCAGCTTTGCTCTGACAAGATCAATGTTTTCTCTTATAAACTTTATATCCAGCATATCTTAACTTTTCCTGCCTGCATTTTACCTACTATAAAGTGGGCATTCCACTAACATTCTAACCATTTTAAGTCAATATAAAATCCAGTCTGCGTGCGAAAGCTGTTGCAATAATTCGCCCAGTGTACTATCTGAGGACACGATCAGCTCGGGAATGACAAACTTGCGTGATTCAGGTTTTTTTACGAGTGTATCAAAATGATTGTTCTCATAGAAAGGATTATCGAATTGTGAAAAAAATTGCGATACTTCCGGGCGATGGAATAGGTCCGGAGGTAATGAAGGAAGCGATAAAGGTCATGGACGCGGCACAAAAGAGATTTTCACTTGACCTTTGCTATAACTTTGCGGACGCGGGTGGATGTGCCATAGACAGGCATGGCGAAGCCCTTCCCTTTTCCACCCTGAGATTATGCGAGGACAGCGACGCTATCCTCTTTGGTTCAGTGGGAGGCCCCGAATGGGAGACACTTCCTCCAGATAAGCAGCCTGAGAGGGCGGCCCTGCTTCCCCTCCGAAAACATTTCGGATTGTTCTGTAATCTCAGACCGGCCAGAATCTTCCGCACCCTTTCGGCCTCCAGCCCACTCCGTCCCGAAATAGTTGGAGAAGGTTTTGATATCCTCTGCGTGCGTGAGCTTACCGGGGGCATCTATTTCGGCGAACCAAAGGGAAGAACGGGAAACGGTCAGGATGAAAGAGCCTTCGACACAATGATATACACAAGGGGCGAAATCGAGCGGATAGCCAGGATGGCCTTCAGCGCGGCAAGACTGAGAAGAAAGAAGGTAACATCGGTTGACAAGGCCAACGTTCTTTCCTCAATGGTACTCTGGAGGGAAGTCGTGAGTGAGATCGGAAGCGAATATCCCGACATTGAGCTTAACCACATATATGTTGACAACGCGACAATGCAGCTTGTCAGAGATCCTCATCAGTTTGATGTCATGCTCTGCGGTAACATGTTCGGAGATATCATCTCGGATGAATGCGCCATGCTGACCGGATCCATGGGACTTCTGGCGTCTGCCAGTCTTAATGAAACAGGGTTCGGCCTGTACGAACCCGCCGGCGGATCGGCGCCTGATATCGCGGGAAAGGGAATCGCGAATCCCATCGCGCAGATATTATCACTTGCCATGCTCTTGAGATATACACTGAAACACGAAGAGGCCGCCAAAGCCATTGAGGATGCCGTCACAAGTGTCATAGAGTCCGGGATGCGCACTGCGGATATTGCCGCCGGAACAAATGACATTGTCGGGACATCTGAGATGGGGAGCGAAATTGTAAGGAATATTCGGAAACCGTTTTTTTAACCGTCAACTGTGAACCGCGAACGTGAGCAGTTACGTTTGTCATAATTATTTTCCGATTTTTTCTTTCCTTATATAATCCACCAGACCTCCGGCGTCGATCAGCTTCGCCATAAAATCAGGGATAGGCCTGGCCGAAAATACCTGACCTCTCCCCTCAATCCTTCCAGCGGCAAGATCGACAGCGGCATCTTCACCGTCGGCGTCGGACAGGCCTCGTGAAGCCTCCATTGATTCCAGAAGGGGCAACCCGATATTGAAGGCATTTCTGTAGAAAATCCTTGCAAAACTCTCAGCAACAATCACCCTGATGCCTGCCGCCTTTATCGCGATGGGCGCGTGTTCACGTGAAGACCCGCATCCAAAGTTTTTTCCCGCGATCAGGATGTCACCAACCGAAACCCCTCCCGCGAAATCCGGCCTGATATCGGCAAAACAGTTTTTTGCCAGTTCAGCCTCGGCAGACACATTCAGATATCTTGCGGGAATGATAACGTCTGTGTCAATATCATCGCCAAATTTCCATATTTTCCCCTGTATCATCATTCTCTCCATTTCCGAAAATTCTTTTCTTTATAGTTCATCGGGTCCGCCAACCTTTCCCAGTACCGCGGATGCCGCCGCTACAAAGGGATTGGCAAGATAGACTTCGCTCTCCGGATGTCCCATTCTCCCTACAAAATTACGATTTGTCGTGGATACAGCCCTTTCACCGGATGCGAGAACCCCCATATGTCCTCCGAGGCATGGCCCACAAGAAGGGGGGCCTATAACAGCCCCGGCATCCAGAAACGTCTCCAAAATACCCTCTTGCATCGCCAGTTTATATATCAACGGAGAACCGGGCATGATTATCAGCCTCAGGCCCGGAGAAATTTTTCTTCCCTTCAGGATGCTTGCCGCGTCACGGAGATCTTCCAGCCATCCATTTGTGCAGGAACCTATAACCACCTGATCAATCGGGATATCCCCCGCTTCTGAAACCGGACGCACATTCGAGGGAAGGTGCGGAAGCGCGACCTGCGGTTTTATTCCATCCACATTAATATCTATAACCTTTTCATATTGCGCGTCAGGATCGCTTCTGAATATATCAGGTTTTAAAGACGTTCTTTCAGCAACATAGGCAAGCGTTGTCTCATCGGGTTCCATGATACCGTTTTTTCCACCGGCCTCTATAGCCATATTCGACATCGTGAATCTCTGATGCATGGGTAGTCTGCTGATTACCCCGCCAGCAAACTCCATGGCACAATAGAGGGCTCCTTCCACCCCGAGAAGACCAATAGTGTGCAATATCAGATCTTTTCCTCCCACATGTGGCTGAAGAGAACCTTCATATCTCAACAGAATGGTCGGCGGAACTTTGAGCCAGATCTCGCCGGTGGCCATTACCGCTCCAAGATCGGTGCTTCCAACGCCAGTGGAAAACGCACCCAGGGCGCCATAAGTGCAGGTATGGCTGTCGGCTCCTACGATGAGCTGTCCCGGAAGCACAAGTCCCTTCTCAGGGAGTATCACATGTTCTATACCTGACTGGCCTCCCTCAAAGTAGTTTTTCAGTCCCTGCTGTCCGGCAAACTCGCGCACAATTTTGACCTGCTCAGCCGAGGCAATATCCTTGTTGGGAACAAAATGGTCCGCTACCAGAGTTATTTTGTCAGTGTCAAATACCCTCTCCACACCTATTTCCCTGAACACTTTTATGGCAAGGGGCGCGGTAACATCATTCGCGAGAGCCATATCAACCTTTGCCTCTATCAAATCTCCGGGTAAAACATGATCCCGCCCGGCATGGACAGCCAAAATCTTCTCTGTAATGGTCATTGACATATTTGTTATCTCCTGTAATTTGAATAAGTTAGCTGCTAAGGCTCAAAGTTGATCCTGAGCAGTTATGCGTACTTTTACATATACCTTCAAAGCGGTCACGTATATATACTAATTTCTCATCTAACGCGAGGGTTACTTGCCAGTGCCGGCGCGGGTCTGGAAAGACTCAATCCTGTTCAGTGCGTTTATATACGCCTTTGCCGACGCGACAAGGACATCGGGATCCGAACCCCTCCCCGAAACAATACGTTCTCCATACCTGATCTGGACGGTAACTACCCCCTGCGCGTCAGTACCCTCCGTTATCGCATGCACCAGATATTTGACGAGTGTATACTCTGCGCCTGTAATCTTTTTGATGGTGGCAAAGGTGGCGTCAATCGGCCCCACACCGAAATAGGCCTCCTGCACAATCTCACCTTCTATTTCCATCTGAACAGTCGCGGTCGGAATTGCCGCGTTTCCACTTACTACACTAAGATACAGAAGTCTGTACTTGTCCGGTTTTCTGAATACATCCTCGGCAATAATAGCCTCTATATCCTCATCAAATATCTCTTTCTTTATATCCGCGAGCTCCTTAAACCGATTAAAAACGGTATCAACTTCTTCCCTGGCAAGATTAAACCCCATCTTTTTGAGATGTTCCCTGATGGCATGTCGTCCGGAGTGCTTCCCCAGAACGATATTGGTA
>JAGGXJ010000040.1 GCA_021163105.1 Syntrophobacterales bacterium | reverse complement strand
GACCGACAGCGACGAGCCGCCCGGCCTTCTTGCCGTGGAAGGTGCCGAAGCCTTCGGTCTTCTCTGCACGATAGGCACGCAGGATCAGGTCGAGGAATGCGGCTTCCTTCTCTTCGATTTGCTTTTGCTGTTGCTCCTCGCGCAGGTTCAGATTGACGCCGATGTAATGCTGACGCTCGTACTTGCCTAGGTTGAGGATCTCGAAGGCTCGGTAGTCCTTACCTTCATCCTTGAGCGATCTCTGAACGCCAATCAGACGCTTGCGGGTAGTGTGAATGGCAAACTTGCCCAGATCGCTGACGATCCATTTGCGGCCGAGTTTTTCGGCAACGGCGGCTGTGGTACCGGAACCGCAAAAGAAGTCGGCTACCAAGTCGCCTTCGTTGGAAGAGGCCTTTATTATCCGGTCCAGAAGTTTTTCATGTTTCTGAGTAGGGTAACCAACTCTCTGTGGGTCTTTTTGTTGGATATGGCTGATGTCAGTCCAAACATCTGCTGGAGTGATTTTTTCGTCGTCGTAGTATTTGTAGATCTTCCCCGCAGATTTAATACTCCAAAACTTCCTTCCATCAGGATCTTCACCCCGTTTCATGTTGTTGCGTTTTTTCTCGCCACGTGGAATGCCAACAGCATCAGCGTCGAAGACCCAATTATCACTCTTTGTATAGAGGTAAATGTTGTCGTGTTTTCTTGAGAAAAGCTTTTCTTGGCGCCCCCCGCTTTGATAGTGCCAGATAATCTCATTTCTGTGATTATCTTTCCCAAACACTTCATCCAACGCCAAACGAATGAAGCTATTAACCCTCCAATCACAATGGACATAGATACTCCCATCCTCGGCCAACAGGTCCCGCATGAGAATGAGCCGTTCGTAGATCATGGAGATGAAGGAATCCGCGCCCTTGCCCCAGGTGTCGCGGTAGGCGATTTCCTCGAGAATATTGGGCTTCTTCGTGAAGGTGTCACCGCCAATCTCAATGTTCATCGAAAAGTCCGCGCCAACGTCGAAGGGCGGGTCGATATAGATCAGCTTGAGGCCGCCCTGCGCCTCGATCTCCTCCCGCAGTGGCCCGTTCTTCAACGATGAGAGTATGAGCTTGTTGTCGCCCCAGATGAGTTTATTCGTCCAGCCCTTGAGCTGACGGCCGCGGTTGTCCAGGGAGATGCCTGCCCATTGGAAGAGGGGCTCGGCAGGTTTGGTATCTTCGGGCTTTTCTGCCCGTGGTTCGTCGACCTGCTCGATCACTTGAAACGGTAGAACAATATTGCATACCTCGCTGGTCTTGCCGTTCCAGACCAGTTCTACCTCACGCTTCTCCTCGAATAAGAGGAAACGATATTTGTCCGGCAACGGTTTATCCGCTTCGATGTAACGGATAATATCCTGCTGTTCCTGTTCGGTAAGTCTCGCCATCAAATTATCCTTTTTTCATCATTCTGCCTGTATGTCCGGAGTGCGGAGCTGGGTTTAAAACACACCCCATTTTTCGTCTTGGCAACCGCAATATTAATCTAAGTTGTTCACAAAAAACAAAAGCCCTGTCTCTCGTTTCGAAAAACAGGGCTTTAGATGATCAGACCATAATTTCCCTCTTGGCTACAGCTGTTCAAAATCTGACAAAACCTGCCAATTGACTAAACGCATTACCATTATATGTCAAGAAGTATTACAGAAAAATCAGACAATGGAAAATAAAGGATAATATGTCAAGGGAAAATTAGAGCGTTAGGTAAAAAATTGCCCCTTCGCTTTGTTGTTGACAAACGACTTTTTATAAATGTACACAGTACGGCGTTTGTAGAACACGAAGGTGCAAGGCGGTGGAGAGGATAACGTATCTTAAGTAAAGTGGTGTCGTAATATGGAAGAAGAAAAGTGGGAAGTTGCCAATGTGTCATCCGGGATGATAAACGCGAATATCGTGGCTGGAAGACTTGAGACGGAGGGTATTCCTGTAAAACTTCAGTACGAAGCAGTGGGTGTTATCTATGGCCTTACCCTCGATGGTCTCGGTGAAGTAAGGATAATGGTGCCTTCAAGTCATTTGGAAAGGGCCCGCGAGGTGCTTGCGGAATCCTATGAAGAGGATGATATCGTGACAGACAATTAGATATTCTCCCAGGGATTTTCATAGATACCGTCCAGTGGGGTTTTACACGCGGGGCATTTTGATTCTCTCAGATCTATCTTTTCAACATTAAATCCATATCTCTTTATCAACAACCTTCCACAATTTGAACAATAGGTATTTTCTCCCTCATCACCCGGGACATTGCCGGAGTAGACATATTTGAGGCCTGCTTCTTTTCCTATCTCTGATGCCATGTGTATCGTTTCCAGCGGGGTAGGGGGGAGGTTTTCCATCTTGTATTGTGGGTGAAACCGGCTGATATGCCAGGGAATTTCAGGGCCGAGTGAATGGATATACCGGGCGATATCTCTGAGCTCTTCTTTGCTGTCATTCAGGGTTGGTATGATGAGGGTTGTTGCCTCCACCCAGATGCCGAGCTCCTTCATTTTTTTCAGGCTGTCCAAGACCGGCTGGAGTTTTCCTTTGCAGTACTTCTTATAGAATTCGTTGCGAAATGATTTAAGATCAATATTCGCCGCATCTAACCAGGGGGCAATTTCTTCAAGCGCCTCACCAGTCATGAAACCGTTGGTAACAAAGACATTTTTGATGCCCTCTTTATGTGCCATCTTTCCTATGTCCAGCGCGTATTCAAAGAATATCGTCGGTTCGGTGTATGTGTATGCGATGGTCTTTGATCCTGACCTCAAAGCCCTTTCTATAATCTCTTCCGGCATAGAACTGTGCCCCCTGATTTTCCCCCCACTGCGCGATACCTGCGATATGTCATAATTCTGACAGAAGCCGCACCTGAAATTGCATCCAACAGTGGCTATGGAATAGGATTTAGAACCCGGATATACATGGAACAGGGGCTTCTTCTCGATAGGGTCTATGCTTTCCGCTATTGATGTTCCATACACCAGTGAGTAGAGTGTTCCACTCCGATTTTCCCGAACCCCGCAGATGCCTATTTTTGATGGGGCTATTTTGCATCTGTGAGCACAGAGATGACACCTTACATAATCGTTGTCCAGCTTTTCATAGAGAATTGCCTCTTTCATTCGCCTGTTCTCCTTCTTGCGGCGCCGGGTTCGGGATATCCGCCTGCCGCCTTCGCCTCTGATGCTTCCCCAAGGGGGTCTTGTATGGTTATGCGGGTGTAGATAACCGGGAAGGCAAGCCCGATAAATGAACCGAATGGATTTTTCATAGCCGGGATTTTTTCTTCGAAAAAAGAGACAGTTGGATACCACCCCGGCGGGAAAAAGATAACGCTGCCCCATTTTATCGTAGTATCCGAGAGCGCCGATTTGATCAGACCAGTCATCTCAGGGATGCTTGAAGGGAGAGCATTGCCGTATGGGCCCCAGGTGGTCTTTCTCACTCCATACGCTGAAGCCGGGGAATATCGGTTTATGGTTCCGAGGAATATCCTTCCGCGGCATACCCTGATTGCCTCGTTTATCGCGTTTTGGAGGTTGCATGCCGGGTCGGGGAAGATCAGCGTGACAATGTCAAACTCATTATCGGAAAAGGGGAGATCTTCATAGTTACCAAGGCAGAGATCAGCCCTCTGTCCCAATTTTTCTCTTGCCATATCCAGCATATGCTGTGATGGATCGGTGCCTGTTACGTTGCACCCCCTTCTTCTGAAGAAACGAAGACAGTTTCCCTCTCTGCAACCCACATCGAGCAGGCGTTCGCCATCCATGGGTTTCAGGAGGCGCTGGATCAGCTCCTTTTCGCGTCTGTCCATATAATATCCGGCTGGGGTACGCGGTTCAGTTGTCATAGGATTGTACCATACTTTCTGTACCTGAAATTACTGATCTATCCGCCTATTGAAGACATATTCGTCGCGCACTTTCTTCTATGGATCTGTTGGCAACCTGTCTGGTAGCTGCCCGGTTTCCTGCTGATAAGGTCTCTTATAAGGATTTCCAGCTCGGAATTGCTGCACCCGTCACGCAGAGGTGTCTTGAGATCGGTCGTTGGCTCATCTGAGAGCAGGCATGCCCTGAGGTGCCCGTCGGCCGTCAGGCGGAGTCTGTTGCAGGAATTACAGAACTCATGGCTTATAGCACTGATGAACCCGATTTCCCCCTTTGCCCCGTTCAGGGTGTATAAAGATGCCGGACCGTCTGCCTTGTCCCGACGAGTCGGGATTACGGGTTCCAGGGGACTGAAGCTGTTTATATTTTTTATAACCTCATCATTGGAGAGATACCCCAAGCTGTTTTCCAAGGTTGATTCACCTACCGGCATGAATTCAATGAATCGTATCTGGTAGGGTTTTTCTATGGTAAGTTTCGCGAGATCGATTATTTCGTCATCATTAAACCCTTTTATTGCCACCACGTTGATCTTGATGGGTGAGAATCCGGTGTCGTGTGCCTTTCGTATTCCCCTAATCACCCTGTTGATGTCACCGCCTCTGGTTATATCCCTGTATCTGTCAGCGGAAAGGGAATCAAGACTGACATTTATCCTCCTTATGCCTGCATTAAATATTTCTTCGGCGTAGTCTTCCAGGAGAATCCCGTTTGTTGTCAGGCTGATATCCCGCAGGCCCACCACCTTCGTGAGGGATGTAAGAAAGTCTGTAACTCCGCGTCGTACAAGGGGTTCCCCGCCGGTCACACGTACCTTAACGATGCCCGTCTTTACGGCAACCTTCACGATCCTTAACATCTCTTCATAACTGAGAATATCCTCGTGCCCAATGAAAGACACACCCTCCTTCGGCATGCAGTACACACAGCGCAGGTTGCACCTGTCGGTAATCGATATTCTCAGATAGTTGATTTCTCTGTTGTGATTATCTATCATAACGATTGTCATTATCATAAATGCTCACTGATTTCTATTGTAATCAATGATCCCTGGGCATCTGTCTAATGTGAGGCCGGGTTTTAACAATTGACATCTCAGCCCGGCTATGCTACCGATTTATAAAATAAACACAGACTGTTAAGCGTCTTTCTGAGAAGAATAAATGCGAGATCAGATATTCGGCAAATGGTAAGGTGGGGAGGGATAAATGAGGAAAAAATCAATCATAATCTTTTGGCTGTCCGTTGTTGTCTCTGCCATTCTCTGCGGTCCATTGTATGCCGTGGAGGTTGAGACGCTCGTCAGAGACGCCGTTAATTATTACAGGGGTAACGCATCTTTTTCAGTAGTTGATATGACTATACATCGTCCCGGTTGGGAACGTACTCTGACCATCAAGGCATGGACCAGGGGTGAGAAAGACAGCCTGTTTACTATTATAGCGCCCCCCAAAGACAATGGAAACGGAACCCTGAAAAAGGGGGAGGAGATGTGGATATTCAATCCCAAGGTAAACCGTGTCATCAAGCTTCCCCCTTCAATGATGTCTCAATCCTGGATGGGGTCCGATTTTTCAAATAACGACCTGGCAAAGTCGGATAGTATTATCGATAATTACACCCATAAGATTACGGGAACGGAGACTCATGACGGGAAAAAGGTTTTTGTAATTACATCGATGCCGAAACCGGATGCGCCGGTGGTGTGGGGGATGCAGAAGCTCAGGGTTCGCGAAGACCTCATTTTTCTGAGCCAGAAATTTTATGACGAAGATCTTCTGCTTGTCAAGGCCATGACCGGTACTGAGATACAGATAATCGACGGCAAGCTTTTCCCCAGAGTCTGGAAGATGCAGAAGGCGGACAAGGAAGATGAATACACGATGCTTGAATACAGAGAGCTTTTGTTTAAGGAGAATCTTCCGGGCGATCTGTTTACCCTTTCTTCGCTGAAGAACCCTGGGAGGTAAGGTATCATGTCGATCGAGATCAAAATGGCCTGGCGAAATATATGGCGGAATTCCAGGAGGTCGGTTCTGACTATCCTCGCCATTGTATTTGCCACCATGCTCCTCGTCTTCATGTTATCCTTTCAGTTCGGCTCCTATGATACCATGATCAATACGGCGGTAAAAATTCACACAGGTCATGTGCAGGTGCAGGCCGAAGGGTACAGGGACAAGATGGATGTCCGGCTGGTTGTGCCGGACCCTGGCGCCGTGGATGATGTTATTAGAGATATCCCGGAAATTGAAACTTATACATCCCGGGCAAATGCCTTTTCCCTCGTTTCCTCCAGTGACCGAACCTATGGTGTTCTCCTGACAGGGATTGATCCCGAAAGAGAAGCGAAGGTTTCCACGCTTAAGAAACTGGTACGGCGGGGGGAATATTTAGCGCAGGAAGATACGGATATGGCCCTGGTGGGCGAGCTTCTGGCTGAGAATCTCAAAGTGAATATAGGGGATGAACTTGTTGCGCTGGGGCAGGGTCGTGACGGTTCGGTCGCCGCGGCGGTTCTGAAGATAAAGGGAATTTTCAGTTCCGGTGAGGACAAATTTGACCGTAATTCAATTCAAATGCCCCTCGGATATTTTCAGGACGTCTTTTCCATGCGCGGCGCTGTTCATGAAGTGGTGACTCTGGGTAAGTCCCTGGAAGATGTAAAGAAGATAAAGAAGGAACTGGGGGCGGGAGTCAGGGGCATGGATAATGATGGGAACCTGGTAGTCCTTGACTGGATGGAGCTTATGCCCGGCATAGTTCAGTCCATAAAACTGGATCTGGTAAGTGGACTTATCATGTATGTAATCCTGATTGTGGTGGTTGCCTTCAGTATTTTAAACACCTTCCTGATGGCGATCTTTGAAAGGACAAGAGAATTTGGTGTTCTTATGGCGATTGGAATGACTACGGGCCGGCTGATGAGATCCCTGTTTCTTGAGTCGGTGACGATTACCTTTATCGGGATCATTCTCGGTATCATCTCCGGGGGTATGGTAACATGGTACTATCAGGTGCACGGCATCCTGATTTCGGGAGCCTCGGAACTCCTGAGTCAGTACGGACTGCCCGAAAGAATGTATCCTCAGCTCTCTGTGCTTTCCGTCTCCGTTGGTGCGGGAATAGTGTTGATTATAACGATTCTGACTGCCATTTACCCGGTTCTGAAGGTAAGACGTTTACGGCCGGTTGAGGCAATGACTGCAGTTTGATTAGGGGCTGTAATGTATCTTCAGTTAGGATGGCGAAATATCTGGCGGAACCCCCGTCGAACCATTGTCATTATGACGGCCGTAATTATAGGCGTCTGGGCAATGATCTTTTTAGGGGCGCTGATGCGCGGGATTTCGGAGCAAATGGTTCGAAATGGCATAACGACCCTTACCGGGCATATTCAGGTGCACCATGCGGGCTTCAGGGAAGACCCCATTATCGAAAACAGTATAGATAAACCGGAGGTTGTGAAAGCTGCTCTTTCGAGAATTCTGCCTCCAGACACCAGATGGACTACCCGTGTTCGTGTTGACGCGATTGCTAACAACGCGAGACACTCCGGAGGCGTAACCCTTGTCGGAATTAATCCTGAACGAGAGGCCAGAATTTCGTTCATTGGGCAGGCGGTTACCGAAGGGGCGTATCTTAAGGCTGACGACAAATACGGTATTATTATAGGAAAAGCCTTGGCGGACAAGTTCGATACAAAACTGGGCCGTAAACTGGTACTGATGTCACAGGATACAAAAGGGGGCATCGCTTCCCGGGCCTTCAGGATAACCGGCATATTCAGGGCCGAGATGGAGGCCACCGAAAAACAGTTTGTCTTTGTCACCATCGCCTCGGCTCAGAAAATGCTGAAGCTTGGAGATGGGATCTCCGAAGCATCCATCCTTCTTGCCGACTACAAAGATGCGGACAGGATTGCAGATAGTCTGAAGGGGGTACTCTCTTCAGCTTCTTATGATGTTCAGACCTGGCGGGAACTTCTCCCGTTCGTAACAGCGGTATTGAAGATGTATGACTGGTTTATTTATTTGTGGTTCCTGGTGATTTTTATCGCCATGGGGTTTGGTATAGTCAATACAATATTGATGGCAGTATTCGAGCGCATAAGGGAATTCGGTCTTTTAAAGGCATTGGGTATGAAGCCCTGGTGGATTGTGAAAGAGGTTCTTACCGAATCTTTCTTTCTCCTTATATTAGGTATGGTGGCCGGAAACGTACTTGGTTTTATGAGTGTATTCGCGTTGGCCGGCACAGGCATAGATCTCTCCGCACTTTCCGAGGGGCTGGAATTTGCGGGCATGTCACGGATAATCTATCCCGTTATAGTTGTCAAGGATATCGTTGCGGCGAATCTTGTTGTCCTTGTTCTGGGACTCCTGGTTAGCGCCTATCCGGCCGTCAAAGCCGCCAGGTTTACCCCCGTGAAGGCAATGGCTCATACATGAAATAAGGATTCAAGGGGTCAAGGATTCGAGGGGTCGAGTGATTAGAAGACAACCCTTGAACCCTGAATACCTGAAATCCTCGAACCCTTTTCTCCAATTGTGTTGGAGAATTAACATTGATGTACCCGTAAAAAGTCAAATTTGACAAACGTGTCATTTCGACCGTAGGGAGAAATCTTATTTTTTCAATATGTTACGATTTGAAGATTTCTCGCTTCACTCGAAATGACAAGCCGGGGAGACTTTCAAGGAAGTCATTTTGGTAAAAACGCTATAACGCACTGTTATTATATGATATTACACCGACTGTGCCTATTTGAACAAAGGGTTGGATTTCCTTCCTATTACAATGCCGGTGTGTCGGCATAGCGGAGCTTTTTACGAAACCATCAATATTGGAGACTGTATATGGATATAGTGGAATGCAGGGATGTAAAGAAGATATATCGACAGGGGAAGGTCGAAGTCCATGCGTTGAGAGGCGTGAATCTTTCCATACAGAAAGGTGGCTTTGTTGCCCTTGCGGGCCCTTCGGGCTCAGGTAAGACCACCCTGCTGAACATCATAGGCGGTCTGGATTACGCCAATTCCGGCAGCATTACATTGGACGGTAACATTATCAATGAGATGAGCCAGTCAAAACTCGCTAACCTCCGGCTCCACAATATAGGATTCGTATTCCAGGCCTACAATCTTATTCCCGTCCTTTCCGCCCTGGAGAATGTCGAGTTTGTCATGCTCCTTCAGGGTGTTCCGACGGCGGAACGAAGAGAAAAGGCAACAGCCATTCTGGATGATGTCGGGCTTAAAGATGCCTATAGCAGGCGACCGGCCGAACTCTCCGGAGGACAGCAGCAGCGAGTTGCCGTTGCCAGGGCTATTGTGTCAGATCCTTTGATAGTGCTGGCTGATGAACCTACGGCAAATCTTGATTCAAAAACCGGTGAGGGGCTTATGGAGATGATGAGGGAAATGAATGAAAAGAAAAATGTTACCTTCGTCTTTTCCACGCATGATCGGATGGTGATGGATTATGCCAGGAGGCTTGTTCATATCAGGGATGGCCTGGTGGCGGATGATCAGAATCAGGAATGATTCTGCTGATTAATGGTCTTTTCGCCCAGTCTCTGCGTTATGCTCAAAAAATAATCCTCAGAATATCAGCTATATACCTGCGGCTATTTTTTCGCATGCCTTGATCTTGAACGAAAATTCTCATAACTCATCAGAATCAGGAGTGATGTAAAGGAATGATGCGATCGTGAATAAACCGGGAATAAGCTTCAAAATCGTGGGGTTTCTGCTGATTGCGCTGTTCATATGCGGGGATGCGGGCGCTTCGCCGGCCCTGGCTGATTCCGGTCAGTCTGACACTTCAGAAAATCTTTTTAACAATATAGAGACCAGGTGGGGAGGTTATATAAAATGCCGCGGCACCGTTTCATGGCCCGGCGACGACTCATTTTACGGTCTCGTGGGAACGGGAACATACTATGACGGAAGCACGGAAGGCCGTCTTAAAAACCGCCTCTATCTCGGTTCGTCGATCTACCTTGATACACACTATGAAATCATCCTTTCCGGCGGGGATACAAGGAGAAAACAAAAAGAGTTGGATGATCTCTTCCCGGGTTCTGTTATAGAAAATTACCTGTCGGGCGAAGTTGAAGATGACCGCCGTCTTATGGATCTCACGAAGACACTGAAGGAGCATGATGATTATATACTCTATCATCGACTTGACCGCCTTTCCCTGACGGTTAGGCAAAGGCGGTTTGTTGTTCGTATAGGGAGGCAGGCCGTCACCTGGGGGAATGGTTTTCTTTTTAACCCGATGGATCTTTTTAACCCCTTTGCACCCACGGATATAGAGCGGGAATACAAGATCGGAGATGATATGGCCTATGCCCAGATTGCCTTCGGGGAATCAGGCGACGCGCAGTTCCTCTATGTCCCGCGACGTGACCCGTTAACAGGAAAAGTGGAGGGAAGCCAGGATTCCCTGGCAGGAAAGATTCATTTCGCGAAGGGTACAACCGAGTTTGATATTATGGCCGCGAAGCATTTTGAGGAACAGGTCATCGGCGCCGGCTGTTCGGGATATTTCGGGGATGCGGCATGGCGTCTTAATACCACATGGACCTTCCCGGATGAGAAAAGCGGCGAGAACAATTTCCTGTCTCTCGTTGCCAATATGGATTATTCCTGGGTCTGGTGGAATAAGAATTTTTACGGATTTGTGGAGGTCTTTTACAACGGCCTGGGTGATGATGACTACTCTGAATCCATCATGGATAACGGTGTTATGGAACGTCTCGACCGCGGGGAACTGTTCACGCTGGGCCGCTATTACCTGGGCGGGCATATCAGGATGGAGGTGCATCCATTAGTCAACATCTTCTTTACCGTTATCAATAACATGGATGATCCGTCCGGCATATTTCAGCCGCGTCTTACATGGGATATCACACAGGACCTTCAATTCACCTGTGGCGGGAATATATTCTACGGGGGACGGGGCACGGAATACGGCGGCTTCAAAATACCGTCTACCGATATCCTGATTGAAACACCCGACAGTGTTTATGCGTGGCTTGCCTGGTATTTTTGATGAAGCTATCAGTCTTTGCCGTTTTTTAATTCAGAATATATCTTATCATGGAGGGGTGTCTTGATGCCTAATTCCTCGCCACTTTTTATAATGTATCCAGTAAAGGTTTCAAGCTCTGTTTCTCTTCCCT
>JAGGXJ010000036.1 GCA_021163105.1 Syntrophobacterales bacterium | reverse complement strand
GTTCTATATTACCGCTTGGCATTCATGTTGTAGAGACAGGAGTGTCTCCACAAATTATTGAAAATATAAAGGGTCATTTAGCAACCATCGTCAGTAGCCTTAAAATTTTGAATGGTGTCGAATATAGAGCGCCGGAAAGTGCATGGTGCATTCCACTAGCTTACAAAAACATGATTGTGGCTCATTTGAAAATATATACTGATGGGACCCATATTATTCCAAACTATCCGGCAAATCAAGAAATGCAAGCATATGGAAAGTAAGGAGGCGTATAACAAGCGGGTGCACTTGACCGCCATTCCGCTGCGCTCCATGTCGGCAAGTGACCCTAGGCGTTATGTGTTAAACCAGCACACAAGATCTCAATGATATCAAAGAGCACTATGGAATTTAGACAACATACACAGAATGATTCATCAGCTATTGAGTCTCTTTTTACATCAGTGTTCGCCAAATCCGAAGGTGAAGCGGAAGGTGAATTAATTGAAAATCTATCAAAAGAGCTAATGTTAGAGACGGCTGAAGATGACCTATTTGGATTTGTAGCAGTCGACAAAAACCAGATAGTCGGCTCAATTTTTTTTAGTCGGTTATATTTTCAAAATGATAATAATATTGAAGCCTTCATCTTGGCTCCAGTCGCTGTACATAGTGACTTTCAAGGAAAGAGCATAGGTCAGGAGCTGATCAATCACGGCCTAAATGTTCTCAGAAAGAAGTGAATATTGTCCTTACATATGGAGACCCGGAATATTATTGCAAGGTTGGGTTCCACCAAATATCGCACGAGAAAATAAGAGCTCCATTTAAACTTTCTCAGGCAGAAGGGTGGCTTGGTCAATCTCTTATTGGCGACCCTGTTAATGTGCTATCGGGAAGTTGTACGTGCGTTAAAGCATGGAACAATCCGGTGTATTGGTGAGTTCAATGATAAACATAACCAGACGCTTGAGAGTAACGGGGAAAAGTGGGAGACTTTTTTTTCGCTTTTGCTCAGGCTAACCCTTTTTTCTTTGAGATATATAACTTTAATCCTTGACATTAGGTAAAAACCTCTATATACAAACCATGCAAGTTGGATAGAGACATTTTGAAGTGCGAAAACCGGCCGCCATGTCCTTGAAGATAGTGGCGGTCTTTTTGTTTCTGTCATGATGGTAATCCGACTTTGAAAAAACTAAGGAAGGAGGATGCAATTATGTCAGAAGGTACCGTTAAATGGTTTAACGACGGAAAAGGCTTTGGGTTCATCGAGATGGATGGCGGCAAAGACGTTTTCGTCCATCACAGCGCGATTCAGGCCGAAGGCTTTAAGTCTTTGCAAGAGGGTCAGCGCGTGACGTTCGATGTTGAGCAGGGTCAGAAAGGCCCCGCAGCTGCTAATGTAAGGGCACTGTAAACATTGATATCAACAAAATGGCACTCTGTGGTTATATAAACTGCAGAGTGCTTTTTTTTAGATTACCTGCCGAGAATTTCTCATCTAAAGACTTACAACACCTACTTCCGACCTTTCAGGCTCGCGCGTTTGATAATCTCTGTACCGAATTTATCTGTTATCGTGTCGATTGCCTTATCCAGTTTTCGCCAGTCGGAGCTTTTTGTATCATCCCTCTCAAAGATATCCGTCTGTACCTGTTCCATACCGGAAATAAAATTGGATACTCCGACACCGATCAGCCTTGCCTTGTCGGGCATTCTGTAATTTTCAAGCAGTTCAAAAGCTTCTCTGATAATAACTTCTGAAGATTGTGTCGGCTCTTTAATTGTAGCGCTTCGGGTAACCTGTTTGAAATCCGAGTGTTTTATCTTAACACTTATCGTTCTCGCCCTTATTCCCAGCTTTCTCAATTCTCTTCCGATTTTCTCAGACTGTTTCAGAATATATTTTTCGAGCAGATTTTTATCTTCAGTATCCTCAGGAAGCGTCTCCTCGGCGCTGACCGATTTTGTCTCCGAGACAGGTGTTACGGCTGATCTGTCAATACCGTCGGCAAGTTTCGCAAGCCTGCCGCCGAATGTGCCAAATCTTTTTGCAAGTACTTCTTCGGGATATTTCTTCACGTCACCGAGGGTACTGACTCCCATTAATTTGAGTTTATCATTGGTATTCTTTCCGACACCGGGCACTTTGTGGATCGGAAGCGATTCTATAAACCGGTCAACATCTTCCGGCATAATAATTGTCAATCCGTCGGGCTTGTCCATATCCGACGCGATCTTTGCCAGAAACTTATTCGGAGCGGCACCCAGTGAGCAGTTCAAATCCAGTCTCTCTTTTATCTCTTTTTTGATACTGGAGGCAATTTCCCTCACCCCTCCAAAAAGTTTTTCACAACCGGTAATATCAACATAGGCCTCGTCGATTGAAACAGGTTCGACAAGTGGAGAAAATTCGCGAAGGATGGACATGATTTTCGCTGACAGTTCTTTGTAGCGGGATATTCTGGGTGGAAGAAAAACCGCATCGGGGCATATTGTCTGCACCTTAAATACAGGCATGGCGGAATGGACTCCAAACCCTCTTGCCGCGTAATTTGCGGCGGACACAACACTGCGTTTAGATTGTCCCCCTACAATTACGCACCTGCCCTTCAATTGAGGGTTGTCCAATTCTTCTACAGACGCGTAGAATGCGTCCATATCCACGTGGAGAATCATATGATCAATGTCAACCTCTTTATAGAATAGGATCTTTCCAACGCGCCTGACGTTTCAGGAGCCTCACCGGTCAAGTTCCCTGAGATAATCAAGTATTTTCATCCGATCCCTGAGCGGTGGAATGGAGTCCGGCTCAATTTCAACCGGAAGGGCATTCCCTGTCATTTCCATCAGATGTCTCAGGGCGGTAAACATGTTCATCGGCGGAAAACCGTTGTTCGTCAGGTGGCGAATCAGCTTGAAGGTCTTGAACCCGTCGAACCATCGGAAAAAATGACTGCAAAGATGGGCACAGTCGCCACTGTTCTCTGCGATCCGGCGCCATGTTTCGCCGAAATGATTCACACGGAGGAAACTGCCAAGAGAGGGATGTATGCTTTCGGCATGCGCCAGTATGGTCCCAGAATCCATGTCACGGCAGGATGAGATGTATTCAAGCCACTCCTTTATCACAACAAAGGAGTGGGAATTGTAGATACTGTAATCAATTCCCTCTCCTCCTGTAAAGCTGATAATTCGCTTGCCCGTACCGAATGGAACACGGCGAGACTGTCTTGAAGAGGGGTGAACGGTGGTGGTGTTTATTCTTCCCATCCTTCCAATCTTAGCGAGCTTGTCGAGAAAATAGAAGTCCTCCCCTGCCCTTCTTTTATTCATGCCCCTGACGACCGCGTATCCCTCGGCGGTGCATACCATGGTGGAGCCTACGGAATGAAAGGCGCAGGGTGATCCGGCCCAGCGCAAACCGAGAACATAATAACGGAGAAATGTCTCGTAACAGCAGATAGCTGCCTGTTCGTCAGCAGAGGCCGCGTCCTGGTGCGTGAAGGCAATTACAGATGATGCGACGTTTTCCTTCTCGAATGAATCCCGCACGGCTGAGAGATAATTATGTTCTACCAGAGTGTCGGCATCAAGGGAGAAAAGGAGCTTTGGACAATTCTTTTCGTAGTTGAATATACCCAGAGCCAGATCCATGCCGATCTTTCTCGCGAGTCCCACACCCGCGATCTTGTCCGGCATTTCCAGTCCCGGAGAAGAGGCATCGACATAAGCGATTCGCAGACCGCTTTGCCTGACACTGTTAAACAGTACCGGCGGTGACTCCCTGTTATCCAGCATCTTCAGTATATACTGATTATCGGCAAACTCATCCGCGGGCAAATTATCCACACCTGTGTTATTTATTACACAGATAACCAGTGTACGTGCAAGCTCGGTGTCCTGGTTTTTTGAAAGGCTGGCAAGTGTCTTGAAGATATGGCCGGATTCGGCAAGAGCGGGAATCACCACAACGTTATCAATTCCATCAAAAGATCCCGAAACGATGTTCCACCTGTCGCCGACGGAATAATTCGCCAGATATTTTTTAATGTTTCCGGGGGTAGTCATTCAACCTCTTTTTCCACCAGCCGTTTAATCGAATCATAATCGGCATTATCCATCCAGTGAATGACAATTCCTCGCCTCTCCATACGCCTGAACCATGTCATTTGCCTCTTGGAGAATTGGTGTATTCGGGTGTTCATCTGTCTGAACATCTCATCGAAATCCATCTTTCCCTGAAGATAGCGGCTTACATAACGATACTCCAAACCGAAGGAGTCAAGCCTTTCCCAGCTTACTCCCTGATTATGGAGATTTCTGACTTCTTCGACCATTCCCATATCGATACGCTTTTTCAGGCGCTCTGTAATTCTGTCACGAAGAACATTTCTTTCCCAGCGAATACCGATGGTGAATGGATTGATTCGGGGATGTTCTACTTCTTCAATAAATTCATGCGTTTTTGAATGTTCAGCGATCTCGATGGCAAGAATGAGGCGGTCTCTGTCCTGCGTATCCGTCGTATTGTGCAAAGCGGGGTTGCTTTTAAAGAGACGATCCCGCATGGCATCCATATCCATTTTTTGGAGTTCCCCGCGCAGAGCAGGATCTTCCGGAACCTCTAACATGCGGTAATCCTTGACCACCGCTTCCAGGTAGAGCCCGGTTCCGCCTGCCATAATCGGAATAATCCCACGGCCTGAGATATCTGAAAAAGAGCGGTAAAACATCTTCTGATACTCAAACAGATTGAACTCGTGACCTGTGTCAGCAATATCTATCAGGTGATATGGAATCTTCACACCATCTACCAGAAATTCCGAGAGATCCTTGCCCGTTCCCAGATCCATCCCCCTGTACACTTGGCGCGAATCGGCGGAGATTACCTCCGAGCCGAGATCCTTCGCGAGTCTGGCGGCCATTCCTGTCTTACCGGACGCGGTGGGCCCTAATATGACTATAAGGTTATGCCCTTCCCTTTTCATCTGTTTACGAATCTCCTTTTTTAGTGTATGACGAGCTCGTATTTGAGATTAAGACACGAATGTCATACAACTTACACTGATATATGAAAACAAATAAAGAAAAAAAGCTGCTTGATCTGGGAAAAGATCCGATTGTATCACTGCTTCTTAAAATGAGCCTGCCGTCGGTGGTGGCAATGCTCACTATGGCAATGTACAACGTGGTGGACACCTTCTGGATAGCTAAGATCAGCCCGGAGGCCATCGCGGCGCTTACCATCTGTTTTCCCATCCAGATACTGTTTGGAAGCATAGGAATGGGAACCGGCGTAGGCGCGGGTTCTTTTGCCTCCCGCATGTTCGGAGCGGGAGACAATTCAAGGGCTAACGGAACAGCTGGGCAGATTATTTTTCTCTCAGTATTCTTTGGAATAATAATAATCCTTTTAGGCACCATTTTTTGTGAGCCGGTGTTGAGATTTTTCGGCGCCACGGAAAATATCCTTCCTCTCTCCAGAAGATATCTGGAAATCGTCGTGTTCGGAGCGCCCTTTCTGTTTTTCATGATGATGTCGGATTATCTCTTCCGGGCGGAGGGTAATCCAAAAGTGCCCATGTTTGTTATCATGACATCGGCAGTATTGAATGCAATTCTCGACCCTTTCCTTATTTTCGGATGGGGGCCTTTTCCCGTAATGGGAATCAGGGGAGCGGCCGTCGCAACCGTAACGGCCCAGTTCTCGACTTTTTTTCTGTCTCTGTACTTTCTTTTCTCACGCCGCTCCGGGTATCATATAGGGCTTAAAGATATCATCCCGAGATGGTCGATCATAATACCTATCTATCACGTCGGCCTTCCATCTTTCATCACCAATATCGCGATGTGCGCAGTACTTGTAATCTATAACCACAAGCTTGGAAGCTTCAGCCATCTGGCGATTGCCACACTGGGACTGGGATTCCGGATAAATGGGGTATTTATGATGCTCCTCTTCGGGATAGGACACGGGGTAATGCCTATGGCAGGCTTTAATTACGGGGCACGCAATTATACCCGCATCAGAGAGATAGCACGCGTGACCACGAAATTTTCAGCGCTTATAGGAGGGGTGAGTTTCCTCCTTATTGAAATATTTGCCCGTCCATTGCTGACAGCCTTTACGCGTGATCCTGAACTCCTTGCCATTGCCGTTCCAGCATTGAGAATGTATATCGCCACACAAATACTCGTAGGGCCAATGGTCGTGTGGATTAATATCCTGCTTGGCATGGGTAAGGGACTGACCTCCATGATATTGATGGTAGGCCGCCAGGTTCTGTTTGTGGTGCCCCTGATCTACATAATGCCCCTCTACTTCGAGCTGGATGGTGTGTGGATGGCGCAACCCGTCTCGAATATCATATCGTTCTCTGTAATATTGGTCTGGATAAAGATAGAAATGCGCAGACTGATATGATTATAGAGGGCTCAAGGAGTCAAGAGAAAGACAAAGAAACTACAAAAGAGTATTGACTTCTATCCTTTCCGGAACATCTTGTAATATTCCATAACCTTGTTTACGTAATTCTCTGTCTCTCTTATCGGAGGAATTCCACCGGAGCGGTCAACGCTGTCAGGACCGGCATTATAAGCAGCAAGAGCCAGATGGACCTTGCCGTTGAAACGATTCAGCATCTGCCTGAAATAGAGCGCTCCCCCCATAATGTTCTCTCTGGGATTAAAGGGATCGCTTATTCCGAGCGTTTTAAAATTAGAGGGCATTATCTGCATAAGCCCTTTCGCCCCTCTTTTCGATATGGCTTTCGGATTAAAATCTGACTCCACCTTCATTATGGCCTTCAAAAGAGGGAAAGAGACACCGTGCATCCTGGATGCCTCTTTTATATGTTTGTCATATCTGTTTGTCGAACGCGACTTGGTAAATCTTTTTCTTTCCTTTATAATTACCTGGTATTTGGGTGTCGTCGGGACAAGATTTGTAAAACAGGTGATGCCATCTTCATCGACATACATATAGATATCCGCGTACAGAGACGGCGCGGCTGTGAATAAAATCAACGCAGCAATCAGAATTACCTGATACTTATGATCCCGAACCATCACCCGTTCTCACTATTCCTTCCGTTTCAGGGCCCAGGTCACACACTACCTCCACATACCGGTTAATCCAGCAGATGAACAAATATCCCGCTGCGAAGCTTTGGCTCAAACCATGTGGATTTCGGCGGCATGATTTTGCCCATATCCGCGATTTCTATAAGCTGATCCATAGTCGTGGGATACAGAGAAAAGGCCACCGCATATTCACCCGAATCCACGAGGCGTTCCAGTTCATCCATCCCTCTTATACCACCCACGAAAAGTATCCGGTCATCAGTTCTCGGCTCATCAATACCCAGCACCGGTCTTAAGAGGCTATCCTGAAGTATGGATACATCCAGTATCCTGACAGGGTTATTCTCATCCTTATCTTCTTTCACTGCCTGTAGCTTGCGCCACACACCATTCATATACATTCCGAATTCACCCTGTCTCTGCGGCGATCTTTCCCTGAAATCATCCGACAGGATAAAGCGCTCCTGCACCTTCTTTATGAATTGATCCTCATTAAGCCCGCCTAAATCTCTGATTACCCTGTTGTAATCCATAACGTTAAGTTGATCATGGGGACATATCACAACCATTATGCGGTTATACTCTTCTCTTCCGTTGTGATCTTTGTTCTTTTCCCGGCGCATTCTGGCAACCGCGGCGGCTGAGGCGACCCTGTGGTGACCATCGGCTATATACAGCGAATCCAGTTTCCCGAATTCCTGTCTTATCCTTTCAATAAGTTTTTCATCATCCACGACCCAAACGCTATGAGCTATTCCATCATCGGCTGTAAAGTCATATTCAGGATTACCCTTGACGATATCTTTAACCGTCATATCGATGGCATTCGAAGCCTTGTACGTCAGAAATACAGGCCCGGTTTGCGCATTTACACTGCCTATGTGTTTTGTCCTGTCGAGTTCCTTGTCTTTCCTCGTCAATTCATGTCTCTTGATATGACCTGATTCATAATCGGCCACACTGACACAGGCAACAATTCCGTACTGAACATGATCATCCATCTTCTGCATGTAGACATAAAAGCACTCCTTCTTATCTTGAAACAGGATGTCCCTCTGCAGAAAATCGTACAGGTTTTCCCTTGCCTTTTCATAGACTTTCTCATAACCGGCAGTATCATTATCCTGGAAATCTACCTCTGATTTTACGATACGCAGAAAACTCTTTGCGTTTTTACGAGTCAGTATCCTTGCCTCTCGTGAATCAATTACATCATAAGGATAAGATGCAACATCCTTCACATATTTTTTTGCCGGCCTTACGGCCCTGAACGGAGTCACCGCAACCATTGTAAATACCCCTTTTTTATTCGGACGCTTTGTAGCACAATAAACAGCATCAAAGCAATATCTTTGCTGAAAGCCTGCCATTCTTTATCCATGTCCGGCAGGGTTTGTTCTCACGTTTTCTTGCAAAATCTTCATTTGAATAGTATGAATCCTGCATAGCGGTGAGATAAAAGGGAGGCAATAACAGTATGAGCACAACCAGAGTCTTTATACATGGCCTTGAAGGCAGCAGTCAGGGAACCAAGGGAACCTTTTTCAGGAAAAGGTATCCCGATATGATTATAGAGGATTATCCCGGAAGCCTGGAAGAGAGGATGACCAGACTCCGCGGGACACTTACAGATAAAAGTGACATTGTGCTGGTCGGTTCCAGTTATGGGGGGCTAATGGCAGCCATGTACGCCTGTGATAATGAACATCGAGTCAAAAGGCTCATCCTTCTGGCTCCGGCCCTCAACCTGGAAGATTTTGAACCTTATTTGAACCGGGAAATCAAGGCACCGGTTATACTTTATCACGGCAGTCGTGATGATGTTGTGCCTCTGAAACCGGTACACGGGATCGCCTCAAAGATTTTTCAGGATTTGAGTCACAACGTCGTGGATGACAATCACCCACTCAGCGAAACCTTTACATCTTTCGACTGGGACAGCCTGCTAGGAGATTAGATTCTTGACTCTTAGGGCCTGTCATGAAATAAGTGTTGCAAATAGGTGCTTGGAGGCTCGATATGTATTCGAAGAAAATAGTCATTCGTTATGAGGCGAATATTGTTGACAAACCCGTGGTGTATAGTCTTGTAAAGGATTTTGATCTTGCCTTCAACATAATGAGTGCAAGGGTGTCGCCGCGAAGAGAAGGGCTGGTTGTACTTGATCTTACGGGCAAAAAGAAAAATTTTGACCAAGCTATCCGCTATCTCAAGGATCTGGGCCTGAATGTTGAACCACTCTCCAAAAGCGTTACCCAAAATATCGATAAATGCGTGCACTGCGGCGCCTGCCTGGCATTCTGTTCGCCCGGCGCCTTGTATATCGACAAGAAAACCATGAAAGTTATATTCGATCCTGAAAAGTGTAACGGTTGTGGATTGTGCGTCAAGGGCTGTCCCGCAAGAGCGATGGAAATCAACCTCTTATAAACTAATCCGCTGCAGCGTTTTTATTCTTTTTGACGGATTCGCCAACTTTATCGGCCAGATCTTTCCCCTTTTCTATGATAGTCTTCCCAGCCTCTATCATGCCTTCGCCATGAGACCCAACCTGTTCAGTCATCTCCTTTACATTTCCGGGGAACTCGTCAGGCGCCTTATAATAATAATATCCGAAAATAGCCAGAAGCACCAAGGCTGTTATCAGCATCATTTTCAGCAACCCTTTAACAATGAAGTAAAATAACAGAATCGCAACTGCGGCAAGTATAATAAGAGCAACGGGATGCGATGACACATAATTGATAAAACTGTCCACGATTAAGACCTCCTGAAATTTACAGTTTGCTGACTGACCGGCATCGGCATATTTACACCTTATACGTTAACCCATTTCTGAAGCGCGGTTATAATCTTCAGGGCCTGATCCGCACTCGAAATATTAAATTTGCTCTGTTGCCGGTATTCACCGTTCAATTTGCGGTACCGGCGGATAGTAAAACGTTCCGGGCCATATTCATTCTTCGTACGATTCCAATCCTGATAATTAAATATAATTGTCGACCACGCACCTTTTGACAGGATAATCTTATCCAGCTCTTTAACTATGATAACACCATCTTCTTCATAACTTATCGTAATTTCATTAACATCTGAAGCCATATATCACCTTTTCGCACCCTTCAAACCGGTTATACGATCAACGATTAATTTTCCCATCTTCTCACTGTGCGTTTCTCTGTTACTGGACATCATCTCCATATCCGCATCGGGCATAAGGGCAATCATCCTGTTCATAACATCCAGACCGTGCAGGGCATCGCTCTCTGCGCCGACTATCAGCACCGGAGACCTGACGTCCGGAAGTTTATCCCACAGACTGTAGTCCTTTATCGCGAACGCGTTCGCCTTGAGCCTCCATGGTTCGGCGGCATCCAGTGTGCCTTCGTACTTCTTTACCTGTTCCGGCTCTTTGTGTTTATCCAGCCTGATATTGCGCAGATACCATTTAAGGGGAGGTTTGATCGCGGTATACAGCAACGGCGGCAACGGCCTGAGCAACAGAGGAAGCCAGAAGGGACAGACAAGCTCGCATATGGGAGCTATTATGAAAGACTGTTCCGGCTGTCTCAATCCCATGCTCAAGTAATCCAATACAACAGTCGATCCCAGTGAGCTGCCTGCAAAACAGAATCTCTTTTCCGGCGCAACCTTACACTCAAGAATTTCGCTGATATCCCGGCTCATGCGGGGCATGGAAAAATCCACGCGCGCGCGCTCCGGAAGCCTGGCGCTGACCTTTTCCCTGGTTTCTACATACAGAGTCCTGTAACAGGGAGTGAGTTTTCTTAACACATCCTTCCAGCCGTCTATAAGCGAGATCCAGCCGGCGATAAAGACAACCATCGGTTTCTCGGGCGTGTCACACGGGGGCGTAAAATCAATCGTCCTGAGCGCAACACCGTCGGAAACCGCGATATAATCTTCCTCCACCCTGACATCCGGGTCGGTACACTCTGTATAAATCATGTCCCCCCCCCTTTTTTTTTGATCATAACCCTGCGCTACTTTCCGTACAATCTCCGGCACATCGGAATTTGTTTCCCTTAGAGAGCTGTCTACCTTAATCCTGCCTGTGATTCAACCCATAATTTCCCACGTCGGCAGAATGTCACCGTTACTTGCGCTTGAAATTATTCAATAAATAGGATATCTTGTATCGATATAAAAACAATAATGACTTCAGGTGCTTGAAAGGAACTAACGAGTTTGACAAAAAGCGTACTTGTGGGCATAAGCGGCGGCGTTGACAGCGCCGTGGCCGCGGCGATTCTGAAAGAGAGGGGATACCGCGTCGAAGGTTTGTATATACTAAACGGGTTTCCCGGAAGCAACGAGGCGGATGCGGCCGCCGTTGCCAACAGCTTGGGGTTTCCGCTTCACAGGCTGGATGTCACATCACTATTCAGGAAGAATGTCGTGGATTATTTCGTCAATGACTACCTTTCCGGCAGGACTCCGAATCCATGCATTGTATGCAACAAGAAAATAAAATTCAGATATCTCCTGGAAGAAGCAAAAAAAAGGGGGCTTGGCTGTATTGCAACAGGCCATTACGCCCATATTGAAGGCACGGAAGGGAAAAACGGTTTCCGTCTCCTCAAGGGTATAGACAAAGGCAAAGACCAGTCCTATTTCCTCTTTCAGCTCGGGCAGAAAGAACTCCAAAATCTGATATTTCCCAACGGCGACAAGACAAAGAAAGAGATACAGGAAATGGCATCCTGTCTCGATCTGCCTCCACGGAAAGAAAGCCAGGAAATCTGTTTTATACCGGATGATAATTACAGAAATTTCCTTAAGAATTATCCCGTCACCCTCCCCCGGCCCGGCAACATAGTGGATGAAGAAGGAAATATCGTGGGAAGACACCGCGGGACACATTCTGTGACCATAGGCCAGAGAAAAGGACTGAATATCGCCTCCGAGCGTCCCCACTATGTACTGGAGATAGACACCAAAAAAAATGAAGTGGTCGTGGGGAGAGAAGAAGATCAGTTGGCCCATGGTCTCATCGCCACGAACTGTTCCTGGATATCTCTCGATCCCGCCGGTCGGGAGAACCTGCGCGCGAAGACACATATAAGATATCGCCACAGGGGTGTAGATTCCGAGATCACATTCCTGCCGGACAAACGGGTGAGTGTCATGTTCAAGACCCCTCAAAAGGCGGTGGCCCCGGGCCAGGCGGCGGTATTCTATCAGGGAGATTGTCTCACAGGCGGGGGGTGGATCGAGAGGAGGCTGCGCGATGTTTAGTGTTGCCGTGGCCACACTCGGGTGCAAAGTAAATCATTATGAATCGGCGGGCATTATCGAAAAACTGGAGGCGGATGGAATCTCTGTCGTCCCCTTCACCTCCCCTGCTGATGTATATATAGTGAACACCTGTACGGTTACAGCGAAGACGGATTTTCAGTCGAGACAACTTGTAAGAAGGGCGCACAGAACAAACCCGGCCGCGCCAATTATTGTAACCGGATGTTACGCGCAAACCGCCCCGCATGAACTCGCGGAGTTGCCCGGTGTAAGAATGGTCGCGGGGACCGAAATGAAGGAGAAGATTCCCGTGATTATACAAAACATTACAACTGAGAAACAACTGATCAATGTCAGCGATATAGGACTGAAAAGAACACTTTCAGACCTGCCGGTAACGAGATTCCCCGGACAGACACGCGCATATCTGAAGATACAGGATGGGTGCAACGCGTTTTGCAGTTACTGTATCATACCTTACGCGAGGGGAAGGAGCAGAAGCCTCCCGCAGGAGGATGTGATCAGGCAGATACAGGGCCTGACCGAGACCGGTCACAGGGAAATTATCCTTACCGGCATCCATATTGGTGAATATGGGCACGACCTGCCCTCTTCTACCTCCCTTCTTAATCTATTGAAGAAAATAGAGGAACAGACAGACCTTGAGAGGTTGCGCGTAAGTTCCATTAATCCGACGGAAATATCGGACGACATGATCAACCATATAAGAAACTCAAAGATAATATGCAGGCATCTGCACATATCTCTTCAAAGCGGCGACGACTACATCCTGAAGTCAATGAAAAGGCATTACAGCACGGATCTGTTCAGAGGCCTTGTGGAAAAACTGCAGGCCGCGATCCCGGAAATCGCCATAGGGACAGATGTCATAACCGGTTTCCCGGGTGAAGGGGAAAAAGAATTTCTGAACACTGTCGGTTTTATTGAAAACCTGAGGCTTGCTTATCTTCACGTTTTCCCCTATTCTCAGCGTCCCGGAACGGCGGCTTCCTCGTTTCCCGATCAGGTCATAAAATCGGTTAAGAAAGAACGCTCTGCTCTATTACGGGACACAGACAACCGGAAAAGGCTAAAATTTAACAGCGGGTTCATAGGAAAGAAGCTCTCCGTTCTGGTGGAGGGAAGCAGAGATAAGGAAACCGGTTACGTAAAAGGATTTTCAGACAATTATGTGCCGGTAGTTATCCCCGAAGGCGACATGTCTCTTGCAAATCACATTGTACAGATCACCGGTGATCATATGATTAAGGAAAAGGTTGTGGGAAGGATAGAAAAGAATGGATGAAGAAAGGATTGAGAATCTCGAAAGCCTGTCGGAGATGTTGAGCTATACATTCAGGGACATCACTCTGCTTGATATATCTCTTACCCACAGTTCCTATGCCAATGAAAATCCGGATCTTGCATGGGAAGACAACGAAAGGCTGGAATTTCTGGGGGATGCCGTCTTGGAACTATGCATGAGCGATATACTGATAAAAAGATTCCCCGATTATACCGAGGGACAACTCTCGAAGGTAAGGGCGTCCATGGTCAATGAGCAACCACTGGCCGGACTGGCACGGGAATACCAGATAGGCGGCTTTATTCTTCTGGGCAGGGGGGAGGAAAATTCTGGAGGCAGGAACAAGGATTCCATTCTTGGAGATGCCTTTGAAGCGATTATAGGTGCCATCTATCTTGACGGGGGATACGAAAAATCGCTCCTGTTTATTAGAGCAACCTTCCAACCTCTTGTCGATAAATGGCTTGAAAGCCCGATATACCTTGATTATAAATCACTCCTCCAAGAGGCCAGCCAGGGCAGGTTCAGATTAGTGCCTCAATATCGAATTGTAAGCGCGTCCGGACCTGATCATGACAAGACTTTTGAGATAGAGGCATCCATCGGAGATATCGTTTCAACAATCGGGACCGGAAAAAACAGGAAGGATGCCGAACAGGATGCGGCCGGAAAAGCGCTGCGGGAACTGGAAGAGATATGAAACCACTGATAATCCCTATATTCGTGATATACAGGGGATGTCCCAACCGTTGTGTGTTCTGCAATGAGAGGATAACCGCCGGGAACTATCCTGACAGACTTACAGAGGATACCATCCGGAATATCTGCGACCGGCATCTGAAAACCAGCGGGAGAAAATTCGATCAGATTGCCTTTTATGGTGGAAATTTCACCGGGATAGACCGGGACTATCAGATTGAACTACTGGATATCGCGCAATCCTATGTAAACGCTGGCATGTTAAAATCCATAAGGATATCAACAAGACCCGATTATATAGATGATGACAGGCTCGAGCTTCTCACAAGATACAGTGTCTCCACTGTAGAAATAGGCGCTCAGTCAATGGTTGACGAGGTGCTCTCTCTCTCAGGAAGGGGGCATTCATCGGAGAATGTAAGAGCTGCAGTGAGACTCTTAAAAGGAGCGGAAATTGAAACCGGTGTACATCTAATGGTCGGGCTCCCCGGCGATACCCGGGAGCGGTTTGAATATACCGTGGAAGAAATCATAAAGATCAGGCCTGATACCGTGAGAATCCATCCGACTATTGTGTTCAAAGATACTCTCCTGGCAAAGTCATATCTTGAGGGCAAGTATCAACCTCCGACACTGGACAATGCCGTTGAACTCTGTAAACACGCCCTGCTGAGGTTTCAAGAAGCCGGCATACCCGTTATAAGACTGGGACTTCACACAACAAAGGAAATGGAGGCAGACAACAATATCATTGCCGGTCCTTTTCACCCGGCATTCCGATCGCTCGTTGAGGGAGCCATATTCCTGGATATGGCATCGGACCTTTTAAAATCGGCAGATCTGAAGGACAGGGATGTTGCCTTTTCCGTGGCCCCCAAAGATGTGTCGAATCTGAGGGGTATGAAAAACCGGAATATAAAGATACTGAAGGAATCTTTCAACCTGACAGAAATAAACGTCAGAGAAAACGCAAAGCAGGAAAGATGGTCATTAAAAATTATTTGGCCCCGTTCTGCTGCTTAAGGAGTCAGCTTTGTTCAAATCAGGTTTTGTGGGAATCATAGGAAAGCCAAACGCGGGAAAGTCCACTCTCATGAATTTCGTGGTGGGTGAAAAGATAGCGATAACCACCCGTAAGCCCCAGACAACAAGAAACAGGATCATGGGGATCAGAAACACCGAGACAGGCCAGTTTATCTTTCTGGACACCCCGGGGATACATAAGGCAAGAACACCGCTCAACCGCCAGATGGTATCGGCCGCGATGAGTGTCTTTAGTGATGTGAATATGCTGCTCCTGCTCATAGATGCCGGGACGCACATCGGCGAAGACGATAATCTTATCGTAAAAGCGCTCAAGGAGACGAAGATACCGGTTGTGCTGGTGATTAACAAGATTGACCTGATCGACAGGGAAAAGCTGCTGCTCCTGATTGACAATATCAGGCATCTCCACGCCTTTAAAGAGATTATTCCCATCTGCGCGCTGAAGGGATTCAATGTTGACAGGCTCCTGGATATAATATGGGATATCCTGCCGGAAGGACCACAATATTTTCCGGATGACATGATAACGGACCGTTCCGAAAGATTTTTAGCGGCTGAAATAATCAGGGAAAAGATAACCATATTGACACACAAGGAAGTGCCCTATTCAACCGCCATCGTGATTGAGTCTTTCAAGGAAGACGAGACAAAGGGTTTGATACATATACAGGCAACTGTAAATGTGGAGAAAGACTCACAGAAAGGCATTATCATCGGCAAAAGGGGCAGCATGCTGAAAAAAATAGGTACCGCCGCGCGGCTGGAGATGGAAAAGTTTTTGGGTACCAAGATATACTTGGAGTTGTTTGTCAGAGTACAGAAGGACTGGACACAGAATTCGAGAATGCTTGGAGAATTAGGATATCAGGACGAATAGGGGAAAGACATAAATGAAACCAGTAGTAGCAATAGTAGGCAGACCGAATGTCGGCAAATCAACACTGTTCAACCGGCTGTCTGAAACCAGAAAAGTTATCGTTATAGACCAGCCCGGCGCCACAAGGGACAGAAACTACACGGATTCCAACTGGAACGGCAAGACATTCATGATCATCGATACGGGAGGATTTGAACCGGTGACCAGTGAAAAAATGTTTGTACAGATGCGCGAGCAGACAAACCTGGCCATTGAGGAAGCTGATGCCATCATTTTCCTTATGGATGGGCAGGAGGGTCTCACTCCTTCAGACACTGAGATTACGGATCTGCTCAGGAAAACAAAAAAGCCCGTCTTCTATGTCGCGAACAAGATAGACAATCTCAGACAGGAGAATCTGGCATTCGATTTCTACAGGCTGGGCGTTGATAAGATCTATTCCATATCATCCCAGCACGGATTAGGGGTGGGCGACCTGCTGGATGATGTCGTAGAGCATCTTCCGGAAATCCCTGTTGAAGAAGAAACTGAGGAAAGAATAAGAATAGCCGTAATCGGAAAACCCAACGTGGGGAAATCTTCACTGATAAACAAGATCCTCGGCTATGAACGCACAATAGTTAATCCCACACCCGGAACCACGAGAGATTCGGTGGATACCGCCTTTGATCTGAATAACAGGAAATATCTCCTGATAGACACCGCTGGAATAAGGAAAAAAAGCAAGGTCAGCCTGAAACTGGAGAGATACAGCGTTATAGAGGCAATAAAGACACTTGACCGGTGTGATATAGCTCTCATTATGATAGACGCGCAGGAAGGTGTTACTGAACAGGATACAAAAATAGCAGGCCTGGCCTATGAAAGGGGCGCTGCCTGTATTGTAATATTGAATAAATGGGATCTTATTGAAAAAGATAATTCCACAATCGGTATACATGTGAACCATGTAAAAGACAGCCTGAAATATCTGGATTTTGCACCCATAATCACCGTATCGGCGCTCTCCGGGCAGAGACTGACAAAGGTGTTCGATCTTATCGACAATGTCTATGATCAGTATACAAAAAGAGTTTCCACGTCTCTCTTAAACACAAAACTCGCGGAATTCACCGAAAGACTTTCTCCCCCACGCTACAGGAACAGGCCCAATAAGATAAACTATGCAACCCAGATATCGGTAAAACCGCCCACCTTTGTGTTTTTTGTTCGCGAAGCAAAGGCTGTATATTTTTCCTATGAGCGCTATCTGGCCAACAGGATACATGAGGAACTGGGTTTCGAAAATACTCCGGTAAGACTGATTTTCAGAAAGAAGAGGCAGGCCGCCGAAAGAGGAAAAAATTAAAGGCCAAGATATGCTTTTTTTACCTCTTCATTGGCAAGAAGATTCTTTGAGGAATCCGTGAGTGTTATACGGCCATTCTCCATAACATAACCCCTGGTGGCTACCTTGAGCGCCAGGTTCG
>JAGGXJ010000106.1 GCA_021163105.1 Syntrophobacterales bacterium | reverse complement strand
TAAATATATTGGCCAGAATTTTTGGATCGAAAGAACAGATTATGGCCCCGTTGAATTTTTTATTTCCCTTTTCGTTTTCAATATAGACTGGTCTTACCACCCTAATGTGTCCCTCTCCCATCTCGTCGATGATCAGTCCGGAGATGACAGCCCCCTCGGTCTCTTTGGCCTTTTTAAACCAAGCCTCCCGGCTGTAGTCCTGTCCTATCAAGTCCTTCCGCCAACCCTCGTTGGGGTAGGTAGATGAACCGGAGAACGCCGCCCTTATCCAGCCTGCGTGATGATGTTTGCGGTGGAATGCCCTTGTACAGAACTTCCATTCGCTCAAGTATCCCGGGTTCCATCCTCTGTACCACCAGGAATTTTGACAAGGCGAGTATGTCATCATAGACATCGGCAGCAAAAGTCTCGATCCCTGCAGCGGCCGAGCGAGCCAGTATCAACTGCTGCCGGTTGAACTGTTCAGCGGCTAACCGCATTGTTTCACGATAATTTACTTGACCAAAAAAGATCGCCGTAGCGATAGCGGCCAGGGTGATGATAGCTGTGATAAAAATATGCAGCAATACGGAGGGACGTTTTCCGTTTATGTATGAAAGGGCTTTCTTTTTTGAGGTTTCCGATCTTTCAAGATTTTCAGTCGGCGATTTATTGTTCTTCATGTTCTTGCCCCCATTTCAGGGTTTTTGATTTGTAACCCAGTGTAGCAATTACCCGGTTTTAGTAAAAAAGGCAATAAAAAAGAATGCTTTCAAGGAAGACCTTTTTGATAAGTACACTTAAATTGGGTGAACTTGGATTTTGAAAGGGACCATTCTTGAATGGAAGCTAATCTGCTTTCCATCCTTTAAAGGTATCGGAGAATGGATTTCCCGATGTTTTTCCACCCGTCTCACGCCGCGCAAATCTGCCGCCGGTTTTCTTTTCCCCGGGAGTAGTGTCTTTGTTCCGTCTGCCGTGTGGTTCCATCGGATTTGAACGCATGGAAAGCGAGATGCGGTTTCGTTTCATATCAACATCAATTACTGTCACCTTGACCCTCTGATTTACCTTGATTACATCATGGGGATTGCGGACGAACCTGTCGGCCAGCGCGCTGATATGCACGAGCCCGTCCTGGTGAACCCCGATATCCACAAAAGCGCCGAACGCGGTCACGTTCGTTACAATACCGGGCAGTTTCATCCCCACCTCCAGATCTTCCATTTTATTAACGCCCTCGGTGAATGCAAAAAGTTCAAACTGCTCACGCGGGTCACGGCCGGGTTTCGCTAATTCACTCATTATATCCGTGAGAGTCGGCATGCCTGTGGTGTCGCTTACATAGTTTTCCAGTATAATCTTTTCACGCAGCTCGGCGCTGGTCATCAAGTCTGAGACATTACATCCAAGATCGTTTGCCATCGCTTCAACAACAGGGTAGCTTTCGGGATGGACTGCCGAGGCATCGAGGAGGTTTTCCGCGCCGTGGATTCTCAAGAAACCGGCCGCTTGTTCAAAGGTCTTTGCACCCATTCCCGGAACCTTCATCAATTCGGCGCGCGAGGAGAATGCCCCCTTTTCATTGCGGCAGGAGATTATATTGCTGGCCAGTTTTTCTGAGAGGCCTGACACATAGCTCAAGAGTTGTTTACTTGCTGTATTCACCTCTACGCCAACCGCATTCACGCAACTTGTCACAACATCATCCAGAGACTTTTTCAGGGCTTTCTGGTCCACGTCATGCTGATACTGTCCAACACCTATGGCCTTGGGGTCGATTTTTACCAGTTCCGACAGGGGATCCATAAGGCGTCTCCCGATTGATACCGCGCCACGAACGGTCAAGTCATAATAGGGGAATTCCTCGCGGGCAACTTCGGAGGCGGAATATACCGACGCACCACTTTCGCTAACCATAACCACGGCGACCTTTCTGCCGAAGTCTATATCCCTGCAGAACTCTTCCGTCTCGCGCCCGCCTGTGCCGTTGCCAATGGCAATGGCTTCGATACCGAAACTTTCCACCAGTCTCTTTAATGCCTCTTTCGATTCCTTCACGCGGCTGCGCGGCTTGAGCGGGAAGATCGTATCGTTGTACAGAAGCTTTCCCTGCGGGTCGAGGCAGACAATCTTGCACCCGGTACGCAGGCCGGGATCAATGGCAAGAACCCTCTTCTGGCCAAGCGGAGAGGTAAGGAGCAGATTTCTGATGTTCTGCGCAAATACCCTGATCGCCTCTCCGTCCGCCCTGTTTTTGCTTTCAAGACGAGTCTCCGTTTCCATAGAGAGTGAAAGAAAACGCTTGTAACTGTCTCTCACCGCGAGGCTCACCTCTTGTGAAGCGGGGTTGTCACCCTTTACAAAGTGCCGCTTGAGGATAGCGACAGTTTTTTCCTCATCCGGGAGTACGCGAAAGATAAGAAATCCCTCGGCAGCGCCGCGGCGGATAGCCAGAACACGGTGCGATGGCGCTTTGTCCACGGGTTCTTCCCAGTCAAAATAATCCCTGAACTTTGCTCCCTCCTCTTCCTTGTTCTTCGCAATCTTGGAATATATGATGGCCTTTTTGGCAAAAAGTTCCCGCAGGGCAGCTCTGACCCCCACGTCCTCGTTTATCCACTCCGCGATGATATCACGTGCGCCGGAAAGTGCGTCGTCGATCTTCTCCACGCCCTTTTCGGGATCAACAAAAGCAAATGCCTCCGCTTCCGGGTTGATGTCACCCTGCTCAAAGAGCTTCGCGGCCAGCGGCTCGAGTCCACGTTCCCTTGCCACCATTCCACGGGTGCGTCGCTTCGGTCTATAGGGCAGATAGATATCTTCCAGAACGGCCAGGGTCTCGGCAGACAACACCTTTTTCTTCAACTCGTCGGTAAGCTTACCCTGTTCCTCCAGCGACTTGAGAACGGCTTCTCTTCGTTTGTCCAGCGTGCCGAGTTGCTCAGCCCTGTCCCGGATGGATATGACATTTACCTCGTCAAGCCCCTCGGTTGCTTCCTTGCGGTAACGGGCGATAAATGGAACGGTTGCCCCTTCTCCTAAAAGCAATAAGACAGCCCGCACCTGCTTTTCCATCAATTGCAGTTCCTGCGCGATCTTTGTAATGTGTTTTTCCGCCATCTCAAAGTTTTTTCGAGGGTGTATTTTTAGCTGAAGGGCATGACATATCTGTACATCATCCAAAAATGTGAAAAGGTTCCCATCATGACAAAGACATGAAAGATTTCATGGAACCCGACAATGCGGGGCCAGGGATCAGGCCTCTTGATCGCATAGATCACAGCGCCTGCGGTATAAAACAGCCCGCCAATGAGCAGCCATGTCACCCCCCCGAGATGAAGGGTTTTTATCAATGGCCATATGGCCACAACGGCCAGCCACCCGGTGCCGATATAGATAAGGGTGTAAAGCCATCGCGGAGCCCCCATCCAGAAGACCTTCATGAGTATGCCGCACGCGGTCAATCCCCATATGACCCCAAACAGGCTCCATCCCCAGGCGCCCCTCAGTGGAATAAGGCATATGGGAGTATACGTAGCCGCGATAAGTATAAATATCATCATGTGATCGATCTTTCGCAGGCGCAGCGCAGCCTTTTCTGAAACGGGCAGCCAGTGATAGAGTGTGCTTGCCGTGTAGAGCAGGATCATTCCCGCTCCAAAGATAGAAAAAGCCACTATATGCATGGGTTTGACAGGGTGAGTAGAGCCCCATATCAGGAATATCAACCCTGTAATGGCAAGGATAATGCCTATGCAATGTGTAAGTCCACTGATCGGATCTTTCAATTTTATCATGTTACAACTCCTCATGCGCCTTGCAAAAGCTTTTCATTAATGGGAAGATAGCGCGGTCAAATTGCCGGCTTATCGGCGTGATGCCTGCGGGTTGACCCCCGCAATACCGGAAAGCGATACTATTGCACTTCCGGGCATATTGTCAATTGTAAATTATTCCTCCGGACAAATGTTAACGCGATGAATAAACTATCTTCAGTGCTGGCAGTTATATTTGCCTTGATATTTCTGATCTCTTCGGGAGGTTGCTATAAAGAAAAAGAGTCAGATTTTATTGATGACCGGGCTCGCCTGCTTTCCGACCACGAGAAGGGGCGTATAACCCTACTGTGTGAAAAGCTTCTCAAGGATCTTGATATTCACATAAAAATGGTTACCTTAAAAAAACATTCGCCTGATATCAATCAAAGGGCTGCTGATATCTTTGCCGATTGCGCGCTGGGAGAAAAAACCCGTGGCGCGAGAGGGGTTCTTTTTCTGGTTGACCCGGAGGGCAGGCAGGTGCGACTGGAGATAGGATATGATTTAGAGCCTGTTTTCACCGATGGGTTTACCGGATACATTGAACGCGGCCAGATGGTTCCCTTTTTCCAAACTGGCAGAGTGGGGGCGGGGATAGAAGCGACCGTGGAACTTCTGGTCGGAAAGGCTCTCGGTACAACCGATGCCCCGGATCAGGCATTAAATCCGGATGATTCTTCTGCCGGGAATCATTATTCAGGAGGGGGTGGCGCCATTGCCAGGGTCGAAATAGGCTCGGGCGCTCCGGAGAAAAGGTCGATATCCTCCCCGCAGATATTCGAGGCACAGCCTTCTCCCGGTATGGCCTTGAAGAAGTATATGGAGGTTCTCTCGTTACATATTAAAGATCCGGATCTTGGACTTTATACCCCGGGGACCCGCGAATTTTTCAGGAAGTGGACTGTAACAGATGCCCAGCAGGACAATTCTCTGCGTGGGCTGGAGCGGGCAGCAAGCCAGGGCATCCTGTTCCTGCATGATGATCTTGCAGTCATACGGTTTCCCGTAGCCAACCGTAACGACTCGCCCTATTTTTTCCGGAAAGGTAGCGGAGGGTGGATGATAGATTTTGTCACGATGAACAAAACAATAAGATTCAACCATAAAAATCAGTGGCTTTTCTCGAACATGAACCATGATTTCATGTTCGGTTTTGATGGTTTGATATTTGATAAAAATGGTTTTCCCCATAAAAAGCATTAAGGTTGGGCAAAACCTTTAAAAAACACTTGCATTGTGTTTTTATTGGTATAGAAGTAGCGAAACATTGTGGAAAACTCTGTTCAAACAGGAAAGGAAATAGAAAATGCGGATAGCACAAGGAAAATGGTTCTACATACCGGTTGTAATAATGGCATTGTTAGCCATGCAGGCATGCAAGAAGGAAGAAATAAAATATCCGGAAGGCACTATAGCAGCGGTCAACGGAGAAGCGATTACACAGGAAGAGCTCGATATGGAACTGTCCATGGCGCAGCAGCAGTTTGCCGGTATGGATAAGTTAGACGATGAACAACTCGCTAAAATCAAAGAAGATCTTCTTGAGAGTCTTATCTCCCGTAAGGCGCTCTATCAGGAGAGCCAGAAAAAGGGAATAGAGGTGGACAATGCAACTATTGATGAACGTCTTGCGAATATGAAAGAACAATTTCCAAAGGAAGATGAGTTCAAGGCTATGCTGGAGAAGATGCATTTCACCGAAGATTCTCTTAAAACCCAGTTGCGTAAGGGGATGGCGATCCAGAAGCTTATGGAGCGGGAAGTGGTAAGCAATCTCAAGATATCGGATAAGGATACAAAAGACTATTACGATGAGCACATGGATCTCTTCAAACAACCAGAGAAGATTCAGGCAAGTCATATCCTTGTCAAGGTTAAACAGGGATCGGACGAATCCGTTAAGGCCGAAGCTCTCAAGAAGATACAGAAAATACAGAAAGAACTGAAGGCTGGTGGGGATTTTGCTGAACTTGCCAAAAAATATTCGGACTGTCCCAGCAGCGCCAATGGTGGTGACCTCGGTTACTTCGGACGGGGACAGATGGTGAAACCCTTTGAAGATGCGGCTTTTTCCCTGAAACCGGGAGAGGTAAGCGATATAACTGAAACTGATTTTGGTTATCACTTGATAAAAGCCGGGGATAAAAAAACAGAGGTCATAACCGATTATAAGGATGTTAAGGAAAAACTTGCCCAATATCTGAAACAGATGAAGACCAAGGAAGAGGTAAAGAAATATATTGAAAGTCTGAAGGAGAAGGCAAAGATAGAAAGATTTCTTCCCGAAGCGAAAAAACAGGACTCAGCTGAATAAACCACATTGCATGACAGATATCTGTCGGCAGGTGATTTGTTCCATTGTCAAAATAAAAAAGGGAGGTTGGATTTTCACCCAACCTCCCTGATATTGTTTCTGGTAGTCCCACGGGGAATCGAACCCCGGTTTCCGGCGTGAGAGGCCAGCGTCCTAACCGCTAGACGATGGGACCATGGCTGGGGACAGGAATCGAACCCGGATACGGATTTCAAAGTCCCGGATCCTGCAAACACGCGATCCCCCAGTAAAAATCGCCTTGGACTGGCGGTAATTAGACAAATAATACTGAAAAGTCAAGACTTATTTCACAGTTGTTCCCTGTACTTTAATGTCTGGAAGATTTGATGTGTGATTTCAACCAGGAAAACAATTACCCGGAAGGAGCTTTGTATTTGCCGCAGCTTGTATTGTCATTTCTTACCCCGGGAATTATAGAATTTTCTTGACATTAGAGCAAATTTGTAATTATCTCCCTTTTCTTTGAACATATTTTTAACAGGGTACGTTTTGCAGATCAACATCTCAAATATTCCGGAAGAGGGGTTGAGCCTCAGGTTCTCTAAAAGCAAGGAGTGGTCCCATCAATTCCTGCCGACAGGCGATAAATCCGGTTTTCGCGTGCAGAACATTGAGGTGAGCTGTTTTGTGGAAAAGGTCTTGAAAAGTGTGTCGATCAAGGGCAAAATCAAGGCCGGAATTAAACTTGAGTGTTGCAGATGCCTGGAGGAATTTAATTTTCCTGCAGAGATTGAATTCAAATATGTTCTCACGCCCGTTGATGATCTAAAGAAAGACGATCTGGAGTTGACATATAAAGATCTGGAATACAACTATTACGAGGGTGACGTAATAGATCTGGGTCAGATCATGGTCGAACAGATTGTGCTCCAGATTCCGATTAAACCTCTTTGCAGCGATTCATGCAAGGGACTTTGTCCCGTCTGCGGGGTAAATCTTAATATAGAAAAGTGTGATCATAAGGCGCAGCAGATAGGCAGTTCATTTGCTGCGTTAAAAAATTTTAAGGCGAATAAGGAAAGGTAGTTATATTATGGCAAATCCAACCAATAGACATTCGAGAACAAGAAGGAATAAGAGAAGGACTCATGACACCCTTAAAGCTGTTACCACCTCCATATGTCCGCAGTGCAGTGAACCGAAGTTGCCTCACCGCGCATGCCCTCATTGCGGTTTCTACAGAGGGCGTGAGGTTGTTTCCGTCGAATAGTGCCCATCCGGAAATGACTGTTTTTCGCAATTTCTGCGCCGGATTCTGCTTCTGCTTCTCAAAATACTTTATAGTCGCGATTTTTATATCTCTTGATCTTGGAAAAACTATTTCATTTCTAAACGTGTATAATAAAGATTGCACTTGAAGATTTACGGTTTGTTCATATGAAAACCCCGGATAAAAAACCTTTGAATGGAAAAATAGCGCTGGTGACAGGTAGCTCACGGGGGATAGGAAGAGCTACAGCGATAGCGCTTGCCCGCGCGGGGGCCTTTACATTCATAAACTATGTCCGCAATGAAGATGCAGCCCGCGAGACACTGGAGATTGTGGAGAGTCATGGAGGCAGGGGAAGTCTGCTGAGTTTTGATGTATCGGATTCTGATGCCGTTCAGGATGCCATAAAGGGTATAACGGAAGAAAAAGAAAGAATCGACATCCTGGTAAATAATGCCGGCATAACTTTAGATGGTATATTTGTAAGAACAAAGCCTGAGGAGTGGAACAGTCTCATAGACATCAACCTCAAAGGGGTTTTCAACTGCTGCCGATCCGCAATCAGATACATGATGAAACAGAGATGGGGGCGGATCATCAATATGACATCGGTGGTAGCGATATCCGGAAACGCCGGTCAGGTGTGTTATTCCGCGTCCAAAGCGGGGATTGTGGGGTTGACAAAGTCCCTGGCCAGGGAGCTGGGTTCAAGGAATATATGTATCAATGCCGTCGCTCCGGGATTCATTGAAACCGATATGACCGCATCTATCGGGGAGAAGAACAGGGAAAAGGTAATAGACCAGATACCACTCGGAAGAACGGGAACACCGGATGATATTGCAGGCATTGTGGCTTTTCTGGCTTCCGGGAAGGCCGATTACATTACCGGGCAGGTGATACACGTCAATGGTGGACTTTACATGTAATCCCGGCTTGTCGGGACTGTAATATAATAAATATTGTGATATGCAGATTGAAATACAATTAGGAGGGATTTAAATGGCTGTTGATGTTGATAAGAAGGTAAAAGAAGTTATTGTTGAGCAGTTAAACATAACAAAGGAAGAATGTGTGCCTGATGCTGCCTTTATAGACGATCTCGGGGCTGACTCCCTTGACATAGTGGAACTGATTATGGCTATGGAGGATAATTTCGGCATTGATATATCGGATGACGATCTGGTGAAAATACGCACAGTCCAGGATATTGTTAATTACATAAAGGAGAGAACACCATAGTCGTGATGCCAAGGAAAAGGGTTGTGATAACAGGACTCGGTATTGTGAGCCCCCTGGGTAATTGCCTGGAAGATGCCTGGAAGGGGATATGCTCTGGGATGTCAGGTATCGCGAAGATTACCAGGTTCGACACAACCGGATTCAAGACAAAAATAGCGGGTGAATTAAAAAATTTTGATCCCCTGACCTTTATAAATTTCAAGGAGCGCCGCAGGCTGGATGATTTTATTATATACGCCTTGGCGGCTTCAGAAATGGCGCTGGGCGATTCCGGTCTGGTGATAGATGACAGAAACGGAGAGCGGGTGGGTGTTATCCTGGGCTCCGCGATAGGGGGCCTGTCCACCATGGAAAAGGAAAAAGAGAACATACTCAACCTGGGACCGAAAAAGATATCTCCTTTTGCGATTCCGGCGGTATTGGCAAATCTTGCTCCGGGACATGT
>JAGGXJ010000109.1 GCA_021163105.1 Syntrophobacterales bacterium | reverse complement strand
ACACCGCCAATGCCGGAAAGATCCCGGCAATGAAACAGAAGGGCATTGACAAGTGTGCCGCTGCGGTTTCCCGCCGCGGGGTGGACAACCATGCCGTGAGGTTTATTAACCACAAGGATGTGCGAGTCTTCATAGATGATATCAAGGGGTATTTCCTCCGGAGCAAGGTTATATTCCTTCGGCTCTTCCCTCCGGACAATGACCACATCACCAGTCTTCAGACGACAGGCCGGCTTTGGTTCAACGCCGTTTACCTGTACCTGCCCTTCACCAATCGCCCTCTTAACCTGCGAACGTGTAGCGAAAACGCCTTTTTTAGACAAAAAGATATCAAGCCTCTCTCCAACCTCGGCGGGGGATATTTTGAATTCGGACTCTTTGTTGTCTGCGCGGGTCATCTTATTTTTCATCGGAAAATCGGTCAAAAAGTAAGGGGAGCGGAGGAATTGGAAAACAGAACTCTGAAAATCAGGAAAGCTCTATTATGCGCCTCATGCCGTCTTTTATAAAAACAAATTCCTCTTCAGTTATTGTTCTCAGGTCGAGGAGGACTTTGTCTTCAAAGACCCTCGCAACTATTGGAACTTCCAGTTTTCTCAATCTTCTTTCCAGCCTGCTCGGCGAGATGCTGCGGGAGGTTACAGTCACGACAACAGTGGGAATCTCCTGCGTGGGAAGCGATCCGCCACCGGCCATGGAATATTCCTCCATAATGGAGAAGGTCAGGTCTTTCAGGGATAATTTCTCCAGCAGGGCCAAAAGCTCGCGCGCTCTTTTTTCGACATCGGCAACCGGCTCCGTCAACGACCGCAGCACCCTTACATCATCCACCGCCCTGTCGAGATCCAGGTAATGCATCATCGTCGCCTCAAGGGCCGCAAGGGTTAATTTGTCTATTCTCAGGGCACGATTAAGGGGGTTTTTCTTTATCTTGTCCAGGATTATCTTTTTGCCCAGGATTATCCCGGCCTGCGGCCCGCCGAGAAGCTTATCGCCACTGAACGTCACCACATCCGCTCCTGTCTTCAGAACCTCCTGAACAGTCGGTTCTCCTTCAAAGCCATATTTATCCAACTGTACAAAACATCCGCTCCCCAAGTCGTTCATTACAGGAATATTTTTCTTTTTGCCAAGTTCCACCAGTTTGTCCAGACCTATCTCATCCGTGAATCCAAGCACCTTGAAATTGCTTGTATGGACCTTCAGAATCAACCCGGTATCGTCGCACACCGCGTTCTCGTAGTCCGAAAAGTGCGTGCGGTTGGTGGTGCCCACTTCTCTGAGAATGGCTCCACTTTTTTCCATAACCTCGGGAATACGAAACGCTCCCCCTATCTCAATAAGCTCTCCCCGCGAAACGATCGCCTCTTTTCCCTCCGACAGGGTATTCAGGGCAAGGAGAACCGCGGCGGCGTTATTGTTGACGATTATAGCATCTTCAGCTCCCGATATGCAGCAGAGTATCTCTCTTACATGGTCATACCGTAGTCCCCTTTTTCCCTCATCAAGGTTGAACTCCAGATTTGAATAACCCTCGCTGACATCAATAATCCTTTTCAGGGCATCCCCACAGAGGGGAGCTCTCCCAAGGTTCGTATGCAGGATGATTCCGGTAGCGTTTACCACTCGGCGCAGGCTGTAGTCATGAAGGGCAAGCAGCCTTTTTCGCACTTCCTCTGCCGCCCTGCCGGCGGAAAAGGAGTCGGGAATTTTTCCACTGATTTTTTCCGAATCCAATATGCTCTTTCTCATCTCTTCTACAATCTGGCGGCATTTTTCCACCACGATATCTCTTGAAACACCCTCAAACGCGTCATCCTTTTCGAGAACGAGGAGCACTTCGTCAATCTTCGGAAGAGTTTTCAGTAATTTTTTCATCTTGTCATCCATTTTATCCCCTATCTGCCCAGGCAGAAGTCACGAAAATTGTTGACCGCGGTGAAAAACTCCCGCATCATTATGACCCAATAATATCTGCCGCGGTCTGTGAGATAAAAGGTGCCGTGCTTGTAGCGTAACCCTCCGACCAGCATAAAGGCGAGTATTTCACTCCAGAGATGCCCGATGCCCCTGCCACCATATTTCTTCCTCAAGAAGGAGATATCCAGTTTCAGGCCAAACAGCTTCATCAGAAAGTCATAGCGTGCCTGCTGTCCGGGTGTAAAATCACGCGCCGCCATCAATGGAAGCCTTCCACTGTCCAGCATCTCAATATATCGGGGGATGTCGAAGGTGTTCGCATAACTTCTGCCATCCATGTATCCTATAGATCCACTGCCCAGACCGGCGTATTCGTCATAATCTACTATATACTCATCAACCATGGTTCCTCTTCGGGAAAAACACCATGCCGAGGAAAAACGGTAGTAAGGGGCAAGCTTTTTGGAAATCAGTTGATAAAACTTTTTTTCCTTCCGATAATCAACTATCCCCAGTGTTTTTTCCACTTTCCTGCGCGTGGATTCCGAGATCATCAGAGGATAATAGGTTACCTGATCCACATTCGTGTCGATCAGGATATCCAGGTCTCTGGACAGAGTTTCTTCTGTCTGGACGGGAAAGTTAAATATCATGTCGGCATTCAGGGTATCGAATTGCCCCGATATCTCCGCGATCCTCCCGGCAATCATCTCTCCGCTTCCATATTTCTCATATCTGCCCATTGCCTTTAAAAGCTCGTCATCAAAGCTCTGTACCCCCACCGAAAGCCTGTTGACCCCGATTTTCTTAAGGATATCGACATTCTCCTGTGTAAGGTGGTTGGGATTGGTCTCCACTGAAATCTCTCTGATGCTGAAACAATCCGCTGCCAGTAGCAGGGTTTTCTCCAGTTCATCCATCATTATCGTTGGCGTCCCACCACCTACATACACGCTGGTGAAGTTATAATTTTTATCTTTGTAAAACCCTATCTCTTTTCTAAGGGCACTATGATACCTCTGGCAGAGATCTTTATCGAACAAAATCCTGTTGAATGAACAGTATGGACACAAACTTTCACAAAACGGGATATGGAGATAAAGAAGCATGCCGTGATTTGCCTTTCCCCGCGGGAGAGACGTATTTACCCCTTCAGTGAAACGCATGGCCCGGGAGAATTCCCGTTTTGTTGTTTCCGTTATAAGTTTTCCTATCAATTCAGCCAACCCCTTTTTTTTTATTCGTATAGCTGGATTATCAGGGTTTTCAGATTATTTCAATAGTGTTGAAATAATAATCCCGTGGTGTTATAAAAATAAAAAAATAGAAAGCAGAAAGGGCTTGTGCGAGAAAATGAAGACTTGGAAACTATGGGAAAATGAAAAGATAAATGAGGAGGAGGCGAAACTTCTGAGGAGACATGCCGATGAAATCCCGATTCCCATTGATGAAGAGGGGAGGAGAGATATAGAGACCCTTATCGACGCGTTTGTTGGGAGGAATGACGCTGCGGGACTTGCCGCCCCGCAGATAGGAATAAGCAAGAGAGTCGTGGTGTTCAAAAACGGAAACTTCAGCGACAAAACGGCGATAACAAAAGGTGGCGGCAATTACGATGTTCTTATAAACCCGAGGATCACACAGATAAGGGGAGACAAGGAAAAAATGCAGGAGGCCTGCCTGTCATGCCCCGATATAAGCGCCGATGTTGTCAGGGCCACTTCAATAAAAGTTAAAGCATATGATGAGAAGGGAAATAAAATAAACAAACGCTATACGGGATTCCTTGCCCGTGTGGTTCAGCATGAACTTGATCATCTTGATGGAAAGCTCATCGTTGACCGGGGCACAACGCTCTATTTCCCCAAAGAGAAGTCCCTGTTTTTCGATAAGATATTCAAGGGTGAATAAACCCACAGTAGTCCATTTATAAGCCATCATATTTTAAAGAGAGATTTGTACCATTAACAAAAGACCATTTGAACAAGATATGCCGATGACCTACTGTGGGCTTGTTAAAGGCCCGGACGGGACGGTTCAGACGGATTTGTGTTAGGCTACATGAAAAGGAAGACAGATGCTAAAGATAATCTTCGAAAACTCTCCCACGCCAGCGTTTGTTATAGGCAGGGATCACAAGATAATATATTGGAACAGGGCGCTGGAGAAGCTGAGCGGCATTATGGCCAGAGAGGTGGTCGGTTCGGAAGATCACTGGAGGGTATTCTACAGTGAATACAGACCTGTCATGGCCGATCTTATTGTGGATGAGCGCCAAAGCGAAATCCCGTTCTGGTATCCGGGTAAATACAATAAATCAAAATTAATAGAGGATGCCTATGAGGCAACCGATTTTTTCCCGGAACTGGAGGGAGGAGGCAAGTGGCTGCGGTTTACCGTATCCGCGCTGAGGGACTCAGCAGGGGCCATCATAGCGGCAGTGGAAACCCTTGAAGATGTAACGGATCGCAAGCTTGCCGAGAATGCGCTGAGGGAAAGTGAAAAAATGTACCGGGCATTGAGTATCACCGATGCCCTTACCGGGCTTTATAACTCGAGGTATTTCTACGATCAGTTAAGATCAGAGATAGAGCGAGCCAATCGGTATCGTCACCCACTTTCTCTTCTCCTGCTGGACATTGACGATTTCAAAGATTTCAACGACACATATGGACACCTTGAAGGGGACGAGGTTCTTGCCAGACTGGGAGAGGTAATCCGGAATTGCCTGAGAAAGACAGACTCTGCATACCGATACGGAGGAGAGGAATTCACCGTTACCATGCCCGAAACAACAGGAGACGCGGCAACCATTCTCGCGGAAAGAATAAGGGAAGAATTCGAAAATGAGGGCTTTTACCCTCTGGGCGGTGAGGAATCAGTGCACAAGACAGTGAGCATAGGGGTGGCCCAGTATATATTTCAAGAAGAACTGAGAGTGTTTCTAAAACGGACGGACTCCAACATGTACCACGCCAAAGGGCAGGGGAAAAACCGGATATTCTATCATAACAAATAGGACAACCCGAAAAATCGTTCATCCTGCCATGACGAACTTAAAATCTTGACAAATGAGTTTTCAAGCATTATCCCCCTGTCTTTCGTGCCTGTTCATCGGAGATATTATGTCTATTATTCTGAACATTCCGGCCATCGTGAGGATACTCATTGTCTTTGTTCTTGTCCTCATTGCCATCAGGAAGAATGTCTCTCTGGGGAATGCATTTTTCCTGGGGGCTATTCTCACAGGTGTGCTCTTCGGGTTGACGCCGGACTCGATGCTTCGCTCAGCAGCAGCCTCGATTGTGATGCCGAAAACGCTCGCTCTTGCCGTTGTAGTTACACTCATCCTGGTTCTCAGCAGCAGTATGGAGCTGGGGGGACATATGGAGCGGCTTCTAGATAATTTCAGAGGTCTTGTAATAAATCCCCGGTTGAATCTCGCCATGTTTCCTGCTCTTATCGGGCTTCTCCCCATGCCGGGAGGCACAGTATTCTCCGCCCCCATGGTGAAAGAGATGGGAAACAGAAGCAAACTCAGACCGGATCAGCTCAGTTTCATCAACTACTGGTACCGTCATATCTGGGAATACTGGTGGCCCCTCTATCCGGGAATACTCCTTTCTGTGACACTGGCAGATATAGATCTCTGGACAATTATGATGGTTATGTGGCCATTTACCATTGTAGCCGTTTCTCTCGGTTCTATTTCCGTAAAAGGGATTGATCTTAAACATGTGACGGAGGGAAGGGATAAAAGCCGTTCAGCTAAACCATTTTTTAAAGAGCTTATTCCCATCCTCATGGTAATATTTATAGGACTCGGCGTGGGAATGATTCTTTCACGCACATTCCCCGGGTTTTGTATTGCAAAAGAGATGGGACTGATTATCGCGCTTATTCTGTCTATTGCTTATGTCTGGTTCCGAAACGGAATGAATGGTAACAAAATCCGGGAGGTTGTCATAAGCCCTCATCTTTTGAAGATGTTCTACATGGTTATTGCCATACTGGTCTTCAAGGGAATGCTTGAGGACAGCCATGCCGTAGCGGCCATAAGCAGGGGGTTTGCGGAATTTTCCGTTCCCCTCATTCTTATTACCGTCGCGCTTCCCTTGATAGTGGGGGGGATTACGGGGATAACGATAGCCTTTGTGGGGAGCACTTTCCCCATTATCGTCCCTCTCGTCCATTCCATGGGTGAAAGTTCCTTCATGCTGGCCTATGTTATACTCGCTCTTGTGAGCGGTTTCGTGGGGGTTCTTCTCTCACCCCTTCACCTCTGTCTCCTGCTCTCAAACCAGTATTTCAAAGCCCCCTTCGGACGCGTATACAGACACCTTATCCTGCCCTGTATATCGCTTTTTGCGACAGGTTTTGTATACTTTTTCTTCGTACGCTGGATGATTTCCCGATTTGGATGATTCAGGGGAAAGCAGCCATTTACAGGCGGACACTAAGTCAGCAAGCATAAATAACTCACACATCTTGCTTGTCCTTTTACTTGTTTTCTGTGTTGTGCCAAAGCTTACATAACTCGTTATGAGCGCTTCAACACGCCTTGAAAACAAACAAAATTACGGCGCAATCTGTATAACTTATTTATTCTT
>JAGGXJ010000062.1 GCA_021163105.1 Syntrophobacterales bacterium | reverse complement strand
GAAGCGCGGATGTCCTGGAAGCCTTAGGAGTTAACATAAGCGCGGAGTCTGAAATAGTGGAAGAATGTATCCATGAAATCGGAATCGGCTTTCTTTTTGCCCCCAGACTTCATGCCGCCATGAAATATGCGGTTGGTCCGAGGAGAGAAATCGGAATCAGGACGATATTTAACATGCTCGGGCCTCTGACAAATCCCGCCGGTGCAACGTCCCAGCTCATCGGTGTCTACGACCCGAAACTGACTGAGACATTCGCCGGTGTCCTGAAAAATCTGGGAACGAAGAGGGCTTTTATCGTGCATGGTTCTGATGGGCTTGATGAAGCAACAGTGACTGGTGAAACACGGGTTTCCGAGCTGAAAGACGGGTTGATCACAACCTATAACATCAATCCGGAGGATTATTTTGGTAGAAGTTACAATGCTGAAGACCTTCGCGGCAAAGATGTGTCTGTCAATGCGGAAATAACACGGGGGGTTCTTTCAGGAGAAAATGGAGCCTGTCGAAAGATCGCTCTCTTGAATGCCGGACTGGCAATAGTAGCCGGGGAAAAGGCAGAGACCATACAAGAAGGAATCACTATTGCAGAGGAGTGTATCGACAGCGGCGCCGCCATTAAAAAGCTGAGGGATCTGATAAGCCTTTCAAACAGCTGAGGAGATTCGATGATTTTAGACAGGATTGTAAAAGCGAAACAGGGAGAGGTTGCCTTTCTGAAACAGGGAAAGCCGCTTGAACAGATCAAAGATGAGGCATTGAACACTCCTCTTCCCCGTAATTTCGGAGCGGCTGTCAGTGGAACCGGTTGCTCTATCATTGCGGAGATCAAGAGGCGTTCTCCGTCGAAAGGGAGAATAAGGGACGACTTCGATCACATTGATATTGCATTGTGCTATGAAAACCACGGAGCGGTCGCTATCTCCGTTCTCACCGATCAGAGATTTTTTGAGGGAGAAAGATCATATCTGTCGGAGATCAAACGGGTAGTATCTGTTCCTCTTCTCAGAAAGGACTTCATCATAGATTCATACCAGATTTACGAGACAAGAGTCCTGGGAGGAGACGCGCTCCTTCTCATTGCAGGACTCATGGATCTGAACACCCTGAGGGATTTTATCAGCCTGACGGAATCTCTGAGCCTCTCTCCACTGGTTGAGGTACATTCTGCCGGGGAGATGGAAAAAGCCCTCGGAGCGGGCGCGAAAATTATAGGAATCAATAACAGGAATCTGAAAACCTTTGAAACCGATCTGAAGACAAGTCTTGATCTCCTTCCCGCTGTCCCGAAAGGCAGAACAGTCATCAGTGAAAGCGGAATTCATACAAGGGGGGACATTGAAATGTTAATGAGTAATGGTGTGCACGCATTTTTGGTGGGCGAAACCCTGATGAGGGCCGCGGATATCGGCGCAAAACTCGACGAGCTTCTGGGAAGGTAGGGAAGGAAAAATGACAGAGATAAAAATCTGCGGGATGACAAGCCTTGAGGATGCCCGTTTCGCGGCAGAAAACGGAGTTGACGCGCTGGGATTTATCTTTTACACGAAAAGCCCCCGGTATGTTCAACCGGAAACGGCACGGGATATCATTCGAAAACTTCCCACGGAAGTCGCGAAGACTGGCGTCTTTGTGAACCATGACACTCAGGATATTAAAGAAATAATGGAATATTGCGGTCTGAATTTTATTCAGCTTCACGGCAATGAATCCCCCGGATACTGCCGGCATTTTCCGGGATCTGTCATAATCAAGGCCCTGTCTCCCTGTACGGAGGAGGATTTAAACATCCTGGAGGAGTACCGGGCAAGAGCAATTCTCGTTGACACATATGCACCTGAAAAGCATGGCGGAACCGGGAAAACATCGAACTGGGAGCTGGCTGTAAAGATAAGAAAAAGGAGGCCGCTGATCCTTTCAGGTGGTCTGAATCCGGACAATATAGAGGACGCTATAAAAAAAGTGTTGCCCCATGCCGTCGATATAAACAGTGGCGTTGAAAAGATACCCGGGAAGAAAGATCATAGATTGGTTATGAAAATTATCAACCTTGTCCGGCAGTGCGACACAGTACACGATAACAAACAAATGAAAATATTCTGCAAAGGTCTCGATTTGCGGGAGAGGATAACGGGATGAAAACACAGCTACCGGACAGAGAAGGACATTTTGGCGTTTTCGGGGGGAGATACGCGGCGGAAACATTAATGCCCGCCATTATCGAACTCGAAGAGGCGGATAAAGAGATAAAAAAAGATAAGACATTTGCGAAGGAATATGCCTCGTATCTCAGGGACTATTCAGGCAGGGAGACTCCCCTCTATTTTGCAGAACGACTGACGGAAAAGCTGGGAGGCGCAAAGATTTATCTGAAAAGAGAAGATCTCAATCATACCGGATCGCACAAGATCAATAATACCCTCGGGCAGGCACTCCTCGCCCGGCGTATGGGGAAAAGGAAAATAATCGCGGAAACAGGTGCCGGTCAGCACGGTGTTGCTACCGCCACAGTTGCCGCCCTCTTCGGGATGGAATGCAAAATCTTTATGGGACGGGAAGACATAGAACGACAGTCGCCGAACGTCTTCCGCATGAAAATTCTCGGTGCCGAGGTGGTGCCGGTTATAAGCGGCACCGATACCCTTAAAGATGCCATGAATGAAGCCATGCGTTACTGGGTTTCACATGTGAAAGACACCTATTATGTTATAGGGACAACGGCGGGCCCCCATCCGTATCCGGTGATGGTACGCAATTTTCAGAGTGTCATAGGCAGAGAAGTAAAACGCCAGATTCTGAAAAAAGAGGGAAGGCTTCCCGATGTTCTGATCGCATGTATCGGCGGGGGCAGTAACGCCATGGGACTTTTTTATCCCTTTAGAAATGATGTGGACGTTGTTATGACGGGTGTAGAAGCAGGAGGCAAGGGAATCACCACGGGAATGCATGCCGCCAGCATCGCGGAAGGAAAGGTCGGTGTTCTCCATGGAAACAAGACATATCTCCTTCAGGATGAAAGAGGCCAGGTAAGAGATACCTGCTCCATAGCTGCCGGTCTCGATTATCCGGGTGTCGGTCCCGAACACAGCTATCTTCATTCGACTGGAAGGGCCGGGTATGTCACGGTAGACGACCGGGAGGCCACTGATGCCTTCTTATTCCTGTCGGAATGTGAGGGAATTATTCCTGCCATGGAGAGTGCCCATGCCGTCGCGTATGCAATGAAACTTGCCCCCACAATGAGCAGGGAAAAGGTTATTGTCATTAATCTCTCAGGCAGGGGAGATAAAGATGCCGGGATCATTGCCGAAAAACTGGAGGTGCGGTGAACATGGGACGAATCGGGGAAAAATTCAGACAGTTAAGGGAAAAAGGTGAAAAAGCCCTCGTGGCATATATAGTGGCAGGTGATCCGAGCCTGGAAATAACGAGAGAAATAATCCTGGGTTTTAAAGACGCGGGGGTCGATATCATTGAACTGGGAGTTCCCTTTTCAGATCCGACGGCAGACGGTCCCGTTATTCAGGTTGCTTCCGGGAGGGCCCTCGAACAGGGGACAGATCTGATCAGTATTCTGGACATGGTTGAATCTGTTAATAAGTCCGCGGACATCCCAATTGTTCTGTTCGGGTACTATAATCCGATCTTTGCCTATGGGAATAAGAGATTCGCGCAGAGGGCCAGGGTAGCTGGTGTGGATGGAATACTTGTTGTTGACCTTCCTCCGGAAGAATCCCGGGAACTGAGAAAATATACCGATCAAGCAGGTATTGATTTTATTTCTTTGTTAGCGCCGACAACTTCTTCCGAGAGGATCAGGAAGATATCCGAAGAGGCAACCGGATTTCTGTATTATGTTTCAGTAACCGGGGTTACCGGGACGAAAAAGCCACGGGTATCGGATATCAGAGATGAGATGAAAAGGGTGAGAAGCATAACAGGAATGCCGGTTGTCGTAGGTTTTGGTATATCAACACCCGGGCAGGCAGGGGAAATCGCTCCCTATGCTGATGGAATAGTGGTAGGAAGTGCTTTTGTACACATGATTGAGGAACATGCGGGAGACAGCAATATGGTGAATATTGTTTCCGATTATGCTAAGGAGATAAAAACAGCTATTGAAGCTCCCCGCAACAAGTTGTGGGGAATCTCCGATTGTTAAGGAAAATGTTTATTTTTTATTCGCTCGCTAACCCCGCCGCAGGCAGCAGGAAATGCGCTCGCTGTTCAATTCAGAAAGACGGGAATTTGTAAATCGGCAATACTATCCGGATTGAATCCGAGGTTACTTGATGGTAGATTTTGAAATAGGCATTATCGGCGGTACCGGTGGAATAGGCAGGTGGTTTGTTGATTTCTTCAAAAATGAGGGATACATCGTCCATGCGTCGGGAAGAAAGACCGGTTTAAATATTGATGAACTGACAAGCAGGTGCGGTGTTGTTATAGTTAGTGTTCCTATCGGTTCTACCTGTGATGTCATCAGGCAGGTTGGACCGCGCATGAAAGATGATGCTCTCCTGATGGACTTTACTTCTCTGAAAGAAGAACCGGTCAGATGCATGCTTGAGTTTTCCGCATCGGAAGTCATGGGATGTCATCCTCTCTTTGGCCCGGACGTGGCATCACTGGAAGGGCAAAATATAGTATTGTTTCCTGCGAGAGTAGAAAAATGGACAGGCTGGCCTGAGAATATCTTCAAAAAATGTGGAGCCCATGTATTTGAAGACTCGCCGGAAAAGCACGATGAGATGATGGCGATCATTCAGGGATTGAATCATCTCAACTCGATTACCATGGGAACAACCCTGAAAGACCAAGGCCTTGATCTTTCTGAGCTCAAACACTACACTACCCCTCTTTTCAATAAAAAGCTTGAGATAATCGCGAGAGTCATGGAAAATAGTCCACGACTTTACGCGGAGCTTCTTACTATGAATCCGAAATTCCCCATGATCCTCACATTGTATAAAGATAATCTTGGTAAGCTGGAAACCCTGATCCGCGAAAGAGACATTGAAGGTCTTGTGAAGTTTATTGAAAAGTAGAGCAGACCCTATCCCAGATAAACGGGATAAGTGCGTTAACGAAATTATTTTCTGCCAAAAAACGCAGAAAATAATTTCTAACTTACTAAGGAGGGATCTTGATGAAAAGCGGAAATGATACGGTACTGGTAAGTGCATGCAGAACTCCGCTCGGGGTGTTCCAGGGTGGTTTGAGTAAGAGCCCCGCAACAGAGCTGGGGGCGATTGTCATTCGTGAAGCGATAAAGAGGGCAGGAATCCGGTCCGCGGATGTAGATGAAGTCATAATGGGCATGGTACTCCCCTGTGGATACGGTCAGAATCCGGCGAGACAGGCAGCCATAAAGACGGAAATTCCGATTGAAAAGGGCGCCCTCACTGTGAACAAGGTATGCGCTTCCGGTCTTATGTCTGTTATCCTTGCCGCCCAGTACGTAAAGACAGGATTTGCGGATGTTATCGTGGCGGGGGGAATGGAAAATATGAGCGCCGCGCCCCATTACCTTCCGAATTCAAGACTGGGCATAAGAATGGGAACAGGCGAACTGGTAGACCATATGGTGCACGATGGTCTTTGGGACATAGTTAATGACTTCCACATGGGCATCAGCAACGATCTTATCTCAGAGAAATGGGGAATAAGCCGGGAGGATCAGGACGCATTCGCGTGCCTGTCATATGAAAAATCCCTAAAATCCGTTCAAGGGGGACGCTTTACGGAAGAGATTATCCCCGTCGTTATTCATGACAAAAAAAAAGGTGCCATAAGGATCGATACGGACGAAGGCCCGATGCCGACGAGTATGGAGGCACTTTCAAAGATGAAACCTGCCTTTCAGGAAAAGGGCTACGCCACGGCAGGAAATTCTTCGATTATCAGCGATGGTGCTTCGGCCCTTGTAGTCACCTCACGAAAGAAAGCCTCGGAACTGGGAGCCCCTGTTCTTGCGAGAATCATTGACTACGCCTCCGCGGGAATTGAACCAAAATATGTTCTCATGGCACCCATATATTCCATCCCGAAGGCGCTGAAGAAAGCGGGAATGACGCTATCCGACATACAACTGCACGAGATAAATGAGGCATTCTCAGGTTCAACGGTAGCCGTACTCAGGGAATTGAATATCAATCCTGAAACAGTTAACGTAAATGGAGGGGCAGTAGCCCTGGGGCATCCGATAGGCGCATCCGGTGCCCGTTTGTTAACAACCCTCATCCACGAGATGAAGAGGCGTAACATCGAGGTCGGGCAGGCGTCACTGTGCCTGGGTGGAGGGGAATCGGTAACAATGGTAGTAGAGATGGAGGCATAGATGGCAGGAAAAGATAAAAAATGGAAATCTTTCGGGCAGAGGATACGTGCCATCAGGGAAGAGAAGGGGCTAAGCCTTGAAGATCTCTCCCACGAGACGGGATATTCCTCAGATATTCTTAAAGAGATCGAAGAGGACAAAACGGTTCCACCGGTATCGCTGGTCCTCCAGATCAGCCGGACTTTCAGAATAGATATCTCCGAGCTTGAATTGGAGGAAGAAAAAGAGGCCTTAAAGAGACGCAGAAAGAGTCATAAAAAAAGGGTGGAGTCCTACGCGTACACATCTTTGACCAAGCCTGGGCTGGACAAACATCTGAGGTCCTATCTCGTCACAATCGATCCGGAGACAAAACATAAGGGCGTTGAATATCACCATGAGGGAGAGGAATTCATCTACGTTTTAAAAGGTGGTCTTACCATACAAGTCGGCGAGAACATTACAAAACTTGATGAAGGAGAAAGCATACATTTCAACTCCGCCCTTCATCATAAACTCAGTAATCCGGCAAAGAAAACCACAGAATTTCTTGTTGTAATCTACATTCCTTAGGGAGAAGGAGATCACATTGTTTCATCTAACAAGCGAACAGGAAATGATCAGATTAATGGCTGGGGATTTCGCGAAGAGGGAACTCGAACCCTTCGCGGGTAAAAGGGACGAGGAGGAGATATTCCCGGCTGATGTGATCAAAAAAATGGGTCAACTGGGTCTGATGGGCATGATGGTTCCCGCCGGATATGGAGGCTCGGGCGCCGGCACTGTCAGCTATTCCCTGGCGCTGCAGGAGATAGCCTATGCGTGCGCTTCTACCGCGGTTACCATGTCGGTGACCAATCTCTCCTGTGAACCACTCTTGAAATTTGGAAATGAAGAGCAAAAGCGTAAATATTTGGAGCCATTGGCCAGTGGGGAAATGCTCGGCGCCTTCGCGATTACGGAGCCTGATGCAGGCTCGGACCCGGGGAGTATAAAAACACGGGCAGAGGATATGGGTGATTATTACCTCGTAAACGGGACAAAGACCTTTATCACCAACGGAGGATATGCGGACTTAATAAACCTGATAGCAAGAACCGGCTCCAAAAAGGGAAATCGTGGCCTTTCCGCCTTTATAGTAGAAAAAGGCTTTCCTGGTTTTTCTGTAGGGAAAAAAGAGAAAAAGATGGGCCTCAGGGCATCGAACACGGTCGAACTTATCTTTGATGATTGCAGGATTCCGAAGGAGAATCTGCTGGGCAGAGAAGGGCAGGGATTCAAAGTTGCAATGACGGCACTGGACAGCGGGCGCATAGGGATTGCCTCACAATCGCTGGGAATAGCGAGGGCATGCCTGGATGAAGCCGTTAAATATGCAAATGCCCGCAGGCAATTCGGCAGGACAATCAGCTCTTTTCAGGCGATCCAGTGGATGGTTGCCGATATGGCCACACAGATAGAAGCGGCGAGATTGCTTACCCTGTCCGCCGCCAACCGGAAGGATCTGGGCCTGGCGTTTACAAAAGAGGCATCAATGGCAAAGCTGTTCGCGTCGGAGCTCGCAAACAGGGCAGCCTATAAAGCCCTCCAGATACATGGGGGATACGGGTATATGACGGAATACAAGGTAGAAAGGCTCTACCGCGACGCGCGGGTAACATCCATTTACGAAGGAAGCTCAGAGGTGCAGAGAATTGTTATTGCAAGAGATGTTCTGGGCTCATCCGGATGATCGTATTTTTTATTTGAAGAGGTAGCAAATCAACTCCGGGGAATAGTCTGACCCCTACCCCTGGATTACAAGGAGGTGAAAGATGTCTCAAAAAATATTGGTTCCATTGGATGGTTCTACATTGGGTGAAGCCGCCCTGCACCACGTTGAGGAAATGGTGTCTAATCTGGCACTGGAGGGTAAAGTAGAAGTTATCCTCTTTCAGGCAATTACATTGCTGACCTACGCTGTTGCGACAGGAGACGAAGCTGTCGAGATTCCCTATACTCCGAATGAACTGGAGCAAATTAAGGTGCAGGCAATGGACTACCTGGGCAAGGCCGCTGAATGTCTCGAAGGCAAAGGAGTTACGGTGAGATGTAAAGTGGCCTTCGGTACATCTTCCGCTGAAGAGATCATTAAGGCTGAAGCCGAAGTCGAAGCTGACCTAGTGGCTATATCAACACATGGGCGACATGGTATTACTCGATGGGCCTTTGGCAGTGTTACCGATAAAGTACTCCGGGGAAGCAAAGTACCCGTATTAATCGTGAGAATGCCGAATAAAGGTTGAGCAGTTAAAATCCCCTCATAGCGAGAAGGCACAGCCTGAACACGGAGCTGTGCCTTCTTTATGTCATGCTTTTTCACCAAATCCCACCGCAAACGTAATAAAGAAGAGTCTGTAAAATTAAGTCAACCACAATTCAAATACAGGTTGACATTATATGTCGGAGATAGTATGAGGCACACACAATGCTACCATAGACAGTTTGCGGGGTATAAAGCTCTAAGTCAGCAAGCATAAATAACTCAGACACCTTGCTTGTCCTTTTGCTTGTTTTCTGTGTTGTGTCAAAGCTTACATAACTCGTTATGCCCGCTTCAACACGCCTTGAAAACAAACAAAATTACGGCGCAATCTGTATAACTTATTTATTCTT
>JAGGXJ010000053.1 GCA_021163105.1 Syntrophobacterales bacterium | reverse complement strand
CATACCGTCCTGTCCCGCGAAACGAAATATATCGAACTGTTTGAAGGCCTCTTGAAAAACTGTATTGATGCGCAGCATATAGATGAGGAGCGTTTGAAACTTGCCGCCGACATCCTGGCCTACATGCCTGTCATCCTTCCCTTGAGAAGCTGGAGCCTGAAGAGAAGATTTGTATCCATGGAAAATGCGAAAAAACTCTTCATGGAACACATGAATAGGGAAATAGAATTCATACTGGATGGATTTTAGGATAATACACATTTTTTTTACTTAAAAGGTGAGTGAGTGCTTACTTAGAATATATCTTCAGCTTTTTTTTAAGTAAATATTGAAAGGTAAGAACAATGAGAAAACCCGGCAAGAAAAAGTTGATCGAATTTTATACCTGGATGACAAAGATACGAAAAACGGAAGAAAAGTTGATGGAGGTCTTCTCCAACGGGGAGATTCTTGGATTTCTCCACGTAAGCATTGGCCAAGAGGCAGCACCAGTAGGAATCTGTGCGCATCTAAGCGACCTAGACTATATAGCTACAACGCACAGGGGACATGGTCATGCAATAGCCAAGGGAATCGATCTGAAGTATGCCATGGCGGAGCTGTTCGGCAAGAAGGAAGGCTTCTGCATGGGACGTTCCGGATCCATGCATTTGGCCGATAAAAAGCATGGCGTCATGGGGGCCAACGGCATAGTTGGTGGAGGCATTCCCATTGCTACCGGAGCTGCCTTTGCGGCACGCTATCAGAAAACAGATCAGGTAGCCGTTGCCACCTTCGGTGAGGGAGCCACCGGCGAAGGCGCGTTCCACGAAGCTCTTAATTTCGCCGCCATAAAAAAACTTCCCATTGTATATGTCTGTGAAAACAATGGCTGGGCGGAATTTTCACCTCAATCTATCCATATGCCAATCAAGGATGTGATATCACGCGCCACAGCATACAACATGCCTGCTGTCCAGGTTAGCAACGACGTTTTGGAAATCTATGAAGCGGCAGGAAAGGCCATTGAAAGAGCCAGAATGGGAGGGGGACCTACCTTGCTAGAAATCAAGTGTGACCGCTGGTACGGTCACTATGTGGGAGATGCCCAGAAATATAGAGGTAAAGAGGCTGTTGAAAAAGCCATGGGGAAGGACTGCCTTCTCAATTTTGAAGCCACTCTCCTTGCCGACAAGGTGTTGCAGAAAAAGGATATCGAAAAAATAGGTGTGCAGGTACAGTCCGAGATCGATGAGGCGGTTGATTTTGCACGGGAATGCCCATTCCCTGACCCTTCGGAAATGATGAATGGTTTATATATCTAAATTATTGCTACAAGGCAAATAAGCGTTTACTCAATATCTAACGAAGGGTGGGAAATGAAAGACATCAGATATATTTTTGCCATAAAAGAGGCAATGGAAGAGGAAATGGAGAGGGACGAGAATGTCTTTCTCATTGGAGAGGACGTTGGTATAGCCGGGGGTTCATTCGGGGCGAGTCGTGGTCTGTACGATAAATTCGGTCCTGAACGTGTCGTTGACACCCCCATCAGTGAACTTGGATTTACTTCAATAGCAGCCGGGGCCGCAAGCTGCGGGCTGAGACCGATCGTGGAAATAATGTTCATGGACTTTGTTACTTGCTGCATGGACAGCATTGTGAATCAGATAGCCAAGATGCGTTACATGTTCGGAAATCAGTACTCCGTCCCTATCGTGGTAAGAATGCCGGAAGGCGGCGGGCTTAATGCTGGCCCCCAGCATTCACAGTGCTTGGAAGCATGGTTCGCGCATGTGCCGGGTCTGAAAGTGGTTATGGCATCTACACCTTACGATGTTAAAGGTCTTCTGAAATCGTCCATCAGGGATGATAATCCTGTAATCTTCATCGAAAACAAGACGCTCCATGCCATGAAAGGCTCCATACCGGAAGAAGATTTTACCATTCCCCTTGGAAAGGCCGACATAAAACGTGAGGGGTCCGATGTGACTATAGTAACCGCATCACGGATGGTTCATGAATCGTTGAAAGCGGCGGATGTGTTGGCCGAGGAAGGAATCAGTGTCGAAGTTATCGACCTCATGACCATCCAGCCCTGGGACAGGGAAACGGTATTCAACTCTATCGGTAAAACTCATAGACTTGTTACGGCACACGAAGCTGTCAAGCAATTCGGATTTGGTGCGGAGATATCAGCGGTTGTTGCTGAGGAAATGCTGGACGAGTTGGATGCACCGATTGTGAGAGTTGGAGCCCCGTTTGTACCCGCTTCCTACAGTCTGGAAAAATTTTACGTTCCCGGTGCGGATGATGTGAAGAATGCCGTCAGAAAAACAATGGAACGGAGTTTTTGAATAAGGAGAAAAAAACATGAAAGCAGCTGTCTGGCATGGGAAAGAGGATATAAGGATAGAGGATGTTCCCGAGCCGAATACCGGGGCAGGCCAGGTAAAAGTCAGGATCAAGGTATGCGGTATTTGCGGGTCAGATCTTCACGAATATAACAGTGGTCCCTTTATCATCCCTTCAAGGCCACATCCCCTGACGGGAAGAGAGGGTGGTCCCATAATCCTCGGGCATGAATTCTCCGGCGAAGTAACCGAAGTCGGTGAAGGAGTTACCAGAGTACAGCCGGGTGACCGTGTTACTGTCAACCCCCTGATTTACTGCGGTGAGTGCCATTATTGCAGGAAAGGTGTTCATCTCATGTGCGTCAAACTCGCAACTGTCGGTTTTGCGTGGGACGGTGCGTTCGCAGAGTATGGTGTTTTTCCCGAATACAGCATTTTTAAACTTCCTGACAATATGACTTACGAAATGGGTGCCTGCGTGGAGCCTCTTGCCGTTGCGGTTCATGCCGTCAACAGAAGCGGTTTGAAAATAGGTGATAACGTTGCCGTTATCGGTGCCGGACCAATAGGACTTATGGTGCTGCAGGCATGTAAGGCGTCAGGTGCCGGCCAGGTCTTTGTAAGCGAACCGATGAAGAACAGAATCGAAACGGCAGAAAAGATGAGGGCCAATGCCGTTCTGAATCCCACAGAGATAGACATAGGTAAAGAAATTGCCGGTTTAACCGATGGGCTTCGTGCTGATATCGCCTTCGACTGCGTTGGTATAAGGCAAACCTTTGAAAGTTGCATTAAAGTTACGGGACGCAGAGCAAGAATCTGCATCGTTGGCCTTGCCTTAAAGCCAATAGAGGTAGCCTTCATGAGGCTCTGGGGTCATGAAAAGGAGTTGACCTTCAGCCAGGGGTATGACGACGAAGATTTTCCCGCGGCTATAAATTATCTGGCTGACGGCCGCGTAAGGGTCGATGATTACATAACAAAAATCATCTCCATGGATGACCTTGTCGAGGGTGGAATCAAGGAGTTGATAAACAATCCTGACGAGAATGTAAAAATCCTTGTAACACCATAATGCTAAACGAAGGAGACAATAACTATGAGCTTACCATACTTTGACTTAACGGGTAAGATTGCAGTCATCACCGGTGGCGCTACGGGAATAGGACGAGGTATTTCCGATGGATTGGCGGATGCCGGGGCAACCATTGTTCTCGCGTCAAGACGAGTCAATGTCTTGGAAGAAGTCTGTAAGGAGATTTCAGACCGAACTGGTGTCACGACTTATCCCCATCGATTGGATATTACCTCTACTGAAGAAGTCAATACTCTTGTGGATGATGTGGTCAGAAAATTCGGTCATATTGACATCCTTGTAAACAATGCCGGTGTTGGCGGCAGCGAAAAACCCATAATGAAAATGACAGAAGAGGACTGGGATTTTACTGTAGCCACAGACCTGCGAGGCATTTTTGTGCTTTCCAAAGCTGTGGCACAGCAGATGGTTGAGCGAGGCGAAGGCGGAAAAGTCTTAAATGTGGCATCTATCGGGGGACAGATTATATTTCCGAACATGTCCGCCTACTGTGCCAGCAAGGGTGGTGTGATCCAGCTGACCAAAGTAATGGCACTGGAGTGGATTCGATACAATATACAAGTTAATGCTATTCTCCCAGGGTATTTCGAAACTCCTATGAATACCCATTTTTTTGCAACCGACAACGGCAAAAAAATCATAAAGAACAATATCCCGGCAGGGAGATTGGGGCAAATGGATGACATGAAAGGCCTTGCTGTATATCTGGCCTCCCCGGCATCAAATTTTATGACCGGGTCACAGGTAGTCATCGATGGCGGGCAGATCTGCTGGTAAGCTGATTTTTCTGACAGTGTTAATGCTCATTGTGGGTAAAGAATTTAAGCATAAATTGAATTAGTGTTCAATCACAAGGGGTTGGATTATGAAAGAACTTAAAACCATTATTCTGGAGCAGAAAGATAGGATCGGCTACCTCACATTGAACCGGCCGGATGTATTTAACGCCATTAACCAAAAGTTAATTGATGAAGTGAAATATGCTTTGGAAACCGTTAATAACGATGAAGAGATAAAGATATTAATAATAACCGGTGCGGGAAAAGGGTTCCAGGCCGGCGCGGATATCAGAGAACTGAGTACCATGACTCCCATTGCCATTTTACGCTGGAATGAAGGGGTTCTAAGAAATAATGCAATGATTGAAAAACTGAGACAGCCTGTTATTGCCGCCATAAACGGACTGGCAATGGGCGGAGGTCTCGAGTTGGCACTCGCCTGCTCCCTTCGGATTGCCGTGGAAGGCGCTAAGCTGGCACTCCCCGAGGTAAAGCTGGGGATCATTCCGGGAACAGGCGGAACGCAGCGCCTGCCCCGACTGATCGGAAAAGGTATGGCCTATGAGCTTCTTCTGACCGGTAAAACTATTACCGCTGAAGAAGCCCTGAAAATCGGTCTCGTAAATAAAGTTGTTCCCAGGGGAGAAGCAATAAAGGCTGCTGAAGATCTGGCGAGAGAAATAATGGCAAACGGACCTTTTGCCGTAGAGATGTGCAAGGATGCCGTCGAGATCGGCATGGATCTGCCTCTGGAACAGGCAATTCAATATTCCCAGAAAAATTGCATTACCTGTTTCAGCACTGAAGACATGAAGGAAGGAACGTCCGCATTCCTGGAAAAAAGAAAAGCTGATTTCAAAGGAAAATAACGACAGGAGACAGAAAAATGCCGGTAGACATAGTTATGCCGAAACTCGGGCTGACCATGACCGAGGGACTGATTGTTGAATGGAAAAAAAATGAAGGTGACAAGGTTCAAAAAGGTGAAATCCTTTTCGTTCTTGAGACAGAGAAGGTCACCTATGAGGTAGAAGCCCCGGAAGACGGGGTACTCAGTAAGATAGTTGTACAGGAGCAGGAAACGGTTCCGGTAGGTGCTGTTGTTGCCTATCTTCTGAAACCGGGCGAGAGCACTGCAGAGCTGACAGACGTTCCGGCTGTCGCTCCGGCAGCGGAAGAAACCACCGTAGAGATAAAGGCAGAGACGCCGGCGGCAGGTGCGCTAGTCAATGAAAGGATCAAGGCGACACCTCTGGCCAAAAAAATTGCCAGGGAGTACGGCATAGATATTTCCACCATAACCGGCACGGGTCCATCCGGAAGAATTGTCAAGGCAGATGTTGAAAAGGCAAAGGAAATAATTGCTCGGAAACCATCCGAAACATCTTCTGAAGAAAAGCTTGTCAAGCTTACCGGGATGAGACGTGCCATTGCAAAAAACATGCTGACTAGTAAGACGGAAGCGGCACTGGCTTACATGGGCAACTCCGTGGATGCTACAAAGATCCAGGAGCTGCGCGAAATGTTGCTTCCCTACGTCGAAAAAAAGCACGGAGTGCGGGTAACGATTACAGACATCATGATGAAGATAACCGGCGCCGCCATTTGTGAGCATCCGGTTATCAATACTCGATGGACTGATAAAGGAATTCTGTACCTTGAGGATGTACACATGGGAATGGCCATGGCGCTGGATAACGGACTGATTGTCCCGGTTATCAAGGATATCAACAAGAAAGGCATAAGCCAGATTACAATGGACAGGATTGAGCTGATCTCGAAGGGTAGAGGGGGTAGATACACTCCTGACGATATCAAGGGCGGTACTTTTACCCTGTCAGCTATGGGAATGTTCGGTCTGGAAAACTTTTCGGCAATCATCAATCAGCCGGAAAGCGCTATCCTCGCTGTGGCTGCTATCATGGATAAGCCTGTTGCATTTAATGGAGAAGTGGTTATCAGGCCCATGATGAATTTCACCCTGACATACGATCACAGAACAATCGACGGGGCCGAAGCGGGCAAGTTCTGCAGAACCCTGAAGGAAATGATGGAAAATCCCATGCTGGCCCTGGCTCAGTAGCGTTGGGCGGGTTGCGCAAAGCTCAAGTACAAAAGATTTTTTGAAAGGTAAGAAAAATGCCAATAAATATCGTAATGTCGAAACTCGGGCTGACCATGACCGAGGGACTGATTGTTGAATGGGAAAGAAAAGAAAGTGACGAGGTTAAAAAATGAGGATTACTATCATCGGAGGAGGAACCGGAGGCTATCCTGCCGCCATAAGGGCTGCGCGTATGGGAGCGGAGGTAACACTGATAGAAAAGGACCTTCTCGGTGGCGTCTGTCTGAACAGGGGTTGCATACCAACAAAGTCCCTGCTCCAAACTGCAAATGTCATCAATACCATGAAGAAATCCGAAGTATTTGGTGTGATGTGCAAAGGATACAATGTCGATTTCAATGCTGTTATGAACCGCAAGAAAATGGTGAGTAATCAGCTGTCAGACGGCGTTAAGAAGTTGCTGACCTTGAAGAATGTCAGAGTGATAGAGGGAACAGCGGCGCTTGTCGATGACAAAACGGTTGAGATCAAAGAAACGGGAGAAAAAGTAAAATCAGACGCGATCCTGATTGCGACTGGGTCAACACCCGCAAAGATTCCCATAGAAGGTATGGACGGGCCTGATGTTTTGAACAGCAATGATGTTCTCGAAATGAAATCTCTTCCAAAGAGCGTCGTAATTATTGGCGGAGGAGTTATCAGCTGTGAATTTGCCAGGTTTCTGAGTACCGTCGGTACAGATGTTACCATTCTGGAACTTATGCCGAACATTATTCCTGAAATGGATATGGAGATAACTTCCATATTGCATGCCATACTGGAGGCCTCTGGCATTAAGATATTTACCAATGCCAATGTCAAAAAGATTACCCACAAGAAAGGGGTAAACACAGTTAATTATGGCCTTGAAGGAAAAGATTATACTGTGAAGTCGGAAAAGATCATCTCTACTGTCGGCAGAAAACCTGATCTGGACGCACTGAATGTGGCCGGGCTTGGTATTGCGACAGAAAAAGGGGCCATCGTCGTAAATGAATACATGGAGACAAATGTTCCCGGTATTTATGCGGCGGGTGACATAACTGGTGGCATTATGCTCGCTCATGTTTCAACTGCTGAGGGTGAATGTGCGGTGCGAAACGCCATGGGGGAGGTAACTCAAATGAGTTACCGGGTTGTGCCATCATGCATATACACCGATCCTGAGATTGCGTCGGTGGGTTTTACAGAAAAACAGGCAGCGGAAATTGCGGACATTAAAGTTGGAAGATTTCCCTTCAGAGGCAATGGAAAGGCGATGGTTATCAATAAGACTGAAGGTATGGTTAAGGTTATTTCCGAAAAGAAGTACGGTGAAATTCTTGGTGTACATATCATTGGCCCTCATGCCACCGACATGATCTCCGAAGCGGTTTTGGGAATGTCGATGGAGATGACGGAGGAGGAATTGGCCCATGCAATCCACCCGCATCCTACATTATCGGAAGCGGTCATGGAGGCCGGCCAGATACTTTCAGGTGGATGTATTCATATGCCATAAGAGAATAAATCAGCCGGGATAATACTATCCCGGCCGGTAAGACAATAGTTAGGAGGTTAAATAATGGCTTGGGATTTTGGACTTTCAAAAGGAGAAGAAGCATACAGGCAGCAAGTTGCCAAGTTTCTCGACAGAGAATTGACTGAGGAGATCGCCCGGCAAACCTGGGAAGACCTGGGGCTCTGGAAAGAAGGGAGAGAATTTGCTAGGAAGCTGTGGGAATCCGGGCTGCTCGGGTGGAGCTGGCCGGAAGAGTACGGCGGCAAGGGGATGCCCCCCATCTATGATTTTATTCTGCTTGACGAACTGGGAAAACGTTGGGGCGCCCATGTGCCTAATGATGTCGGTTATACGATGACTGGACATACGATACTACGGCGCGGAAGCGAGGAGATGAAAAAAGAGTTCCTGCCTAGAATCATCAGGGGGGAAATCGAATTCGGCCTCGGCTATACCGAGCCTGAAGCGGGCTCCGACCTGTCAAGGCTGAAGATGTATGCCCAGGAAGATGGAGACTACTTCGTCATCAACGGGCAGAAAACCTTTAACACGGAATGCCATTACTCTGAATATCACTGGCTCTGCTGCCTGACCGATAAAACGGTGTCTCCTTATAAGGGGATGAGCCTCTTTATCGTTGACATGGATGCCCCTGGCATCACGATTCGGCCAATGATTACTATGTCGGGCGAGCAGACCAATGAGGTATTCTATGACGATGTGAGGGTTCATAAGAGCAGAATAGTCGGCGAAAAGAACAAGGGATTCTACCATATGATGGAAGCCCTCGGGTCAGAAAGGAACTATGTTTTTGTCCCGAGTAGATACCGTCCATATCTTGAAATGCTTATCGATTACGCAAAGAACACCATGTACGATGACAAACCGCTGGCCGAAAATCCAATGGTTCGAGATAAGATTGCCCAGATTGCCGTCGAAATCGAAACGGCTCAACTGCTGGCCGATCATGCCAGGTGGATGGAATGGGCTCAGATGACAATGACCTGTGAGCCGGAAATTACAAAAGTTGTCGTTTCCGAATTGGAGCAAAAAATGGTTGATAGTGCTATGCAGATTTTGGACCTTTACTGTCAGTTGGAAGAAGGTTCAAAGTACGCACCGTGCGGTGGCCGAATAGAGTGGGAATTTCTGCACTCTTTTATGACGACGATTGGCGCGGGGACCAGCGAAGTTGGCAGAAACGTTATTGCACAGCGTGGTTTAGGTTTGCCACGAGGTTGATGAACCTAATTTTCATAGTACCAACAAGTTGATATTATCCGGAGGGCTTGATTATGGATTTCACATATACAGAAGAACAAAAAATGATGAAAGATGCGGCGCATGGATTTCTGAAAAAAGTATGTCCCAATGTCGAATGGTATCTTGAAATGGATAAAGATGAGAAAGGCTATACAGATGAGCTGTGGCAGGGAATGGCCGAACTTGGCTGGATGGGCATAGCGTTCCCCGAGAAATATGGCGGAATAGGTGGAGATTTTCTTGACCTCGTCGTATTGCTGGAAGAGATGGGTTATAAAGCAGTGCCAGGGCCGTTTTTTTCTACCGTTATCCTCGGAGGATATACAATCCTTGAAGCAGGCAGTGAAGATCAGAAACAGGAGTTGCTGCCAAAGATAGCAACCGGTGAGTTGATTATGACTATGGCGCTAACCGAACCAGGAACAACCAGGTTTGACCCTTTTCTTGTTGAAACCGAGGCAAAGGAAAATGGTGACGAATACATCCTTAACGGAACAAAGCTTTTTGTTTCCGACGCCAATGTTTCCGATTATATGATTGTTGCCGCAAGAACAGCAGGAAACAAATTGTCAAGAGATGGAATTACACTTTTTATCACTGATTCAAAAAGCGCTGGAATTAAAATGTCATTACTAAAAACAGTGGCTGGAGATAAACAATGCGAAGTAGTTTTTAATGATGTCAAAATTCCAAAAGCAAACGTTATCGGCATGGTCAATGAGGGAGCATCTGCTATTGAAAAAACCCTTCAGAAAGCTGCTGTGGGTAAATCTGCTGAAATGCTGGGTGGTTGTCATAGGGTAATGGAGATATCCGTGGCCTATGCTAAATTGAGAGTGCAGTTCGGTAAACCCATCGGCATGTTTCAAGCAGTTCAGCATCACTGTGCAAACATGAAAATGGCAACAGAACAGAGCAACTTTATAACCTATAAAGCTGCGTGGATGATCGCAAATGATTTAGAAGAAGCCCCCAAATTTGCAGCTATCGCTAAGGCCTGGGTTAGCGATGCATACAAGAAGGTTGCTTCAATAGGTCATCAGATTTTAGGCGGCACCGGTTATATTATAGAGCATGAAATGCCCATTTATTCGCGCCGTGCCAAGGCCGGTGAATACGCATTCGGCAATCCGAATTATCAGCGCGATTTGATTGCAACACAAATCGGATTATAATCGAACTGGATAGAGATTTGGTAAGTATTTCTAAGTTTAATATCATTCCATATTATAGGTCTTAAATCAAGGGGAGGATGTGTCATGGATTTGGAAAAACTGAATAAGTACAAGGGGAAAGACGAGTTTGTTGAGGATGTCAAAAAACGGGCATTTGAAATGGAGATGAATTCTCATGGTTGTGCGCAGGTTGTTGTTCAGACATTTTTGGATGTGTTTGAAGAAGAAAACCTGCCGTTATTTATGGCGGCAAGTCCTTTCGCGGCCGGTATGTCTCTGACGGGAAATAACTGCGGTGCCCTGATTGGCGGCCTCATGATTTTAGGTACCGTGTTTGGGCGAAGAGATGTCGCAGACGGGATGCCAGGAATCCTTGAGGGCATTCGGCCCATGAGGAAACTGGTAAGATATTTTAGCGATAAACACAATGCCGTGGATTGCCTGGATATTACCCAAACTGATTTGGCTGATCCTGTGAAATCGGGGGAGTTTTTTGACGGAGGCGGTCTCGAAAAGTGCTCCGGGATCATAGCCGATGTGAGCGGTTTTGTCGCCGATCTGCTCTATGAAGAACAAATATCAAGGGAAAAAAAGAAATAGCGGGCTGTCTTTTTAAAAGAACAAGCTGATTATGGTTATTATGATGATTTATAAGGGTTTGTGAATTCCGTAAGTTAGCTACGGAACCACCTGTCATAGTTTTCTAAGTCTACTCGTTTAGATTGCCACAACATAAAGTTCTTAACCGGATACTACTGAAAAAGATGTGAAAATCAGGACCCCGTATAGATTTTCAGCTGAGAAGAGAAAGGATGGACAATGGATATCATGAATACTGAAAATGCAACAATCATTGGCAGGAATATAAACATCAGAAAGTTATTGGAAAGAAAAGTACGTCAGCACGGAGATAAACCCTTCATTATATTTGTTGATAAAGAAATGAATGAAGAGATTTTGACTTACAATCAGTTTAACGAAAAAGTGAATCGTTTCGCTAACTGGCTTCTTTCCAGGGATATCAGGAAAGGTGATTTTGTGCTTACGCATTTGCCAAATTCCAGCGGGTTCCTTATCGCATTACATGCCTGTATGAAAATTGGGGCTATTGTGATTCCCTCAATTATTTTCGATGTTGCTGAAGATTTAGAATACAAACTCAATTTCTCGGAAGCAAAGATGGTTATCACAGATGGAGATTATTATCCCATATTCGACAGTCTTCATGAGAAGTGTCCATCGGTGAAAGATATTGTTATTTACCGATCCGCTCAGAATATTTCCGGGACCCATGCATGGAATGATATCCTTGAAGGTTCGTCCTCGGAATTGGCCTCTGTCGAGATATGTCCACTGGATGCCGCTCAGATGCTCTTTACGTCCGGGACTACGAATCGACCCAAGGGTGTCATTCTGACCCACGCCAACTTTCTTAATATCGGGGAAATCTGTTCAAGAAGTTTTGCGGTCGGTCCTCATGATCGTTACTTGTTGGTCCTGCCTCTTTTTCATGTCAATGCACAGTGTATTTCATATTTCCCCTGTTTGACTTCCGGTGCAAGTATTGTCGTTTGTGAACAATTCAGCGCAAGCAAGTTCAGTGAGCTGTTGCGTACATACGATTGCAGTATCTGTTCGCTTGTCTCCGCTACCTTGCGCATGATCCTGGCGCAACCGCCGCATCCCCTCGACGGTGAAAGCGAAATGTGGAGATGTCCTTATGCGATTGCGATCTCTGACGAGGAATGGGACGCTTTCGAGGAAAGATTCAATACCACTTTAATTGATCTCTATGGACTTACCGAAACCTTGGCGCCTTGTACGATAATGCCCATCTGGGGAGAACACCGGAGAGGTTCGGTGGGGTGGCCTAATTTCGGTATGGAAGTGAAAATTGTCGATGAAAATCGGGTTGCGGTTCCTGCCGGAGAAAGTGGGGAGATTGCCATAAAGGGAGAACCGGGGATATCCTTATTCCAGGAGTATTACAAAAACCCTGAAGCCACGGCCAATGATCTGGTCGATGGCTGGTTTTTCTCGGGAGACTATGGAAAAGTTGATAACGACGGTTACGTCTATTTCCTGGATCGTAAAAAAGATGTCATTCAAAGGGCCGCAGAAAATATCTCGGCGCCTGAGGTGGAGCGTGTGGTTAATGATCATCCGAGTGTAAAGGATTCCTGCGTGATTGCCGTTCCTGATCCCATAAGGGATGAAGCGGTTATGGCGGTTGTCGTGTTCGAGGACGGTGCAACTGCTACTGAGGAAGAACTGACCGAGTTTTGCCGGGCGCGAATGGCGAAATTCAAGGTTCCTGCGTTTTGGCGTTTCTGGCAGGAAGATCTGCCCAAAACTTCCATCGGAAAAATTCGTAAAAACATTGTTCGGGCCGAAATTCATAAAACCTTTAAACCTTAAAATGAGTTGTAGGGTGCAAGTCGGGCATTGATGAAAAAGGATAAATCATGTTGAGATATGAATGGTGGGATCTTATTAACCGCAAGATCAGGCGGGACAGCCTAGAAAGCCTGGGGGTTCCGACCGGAGACATGATCAAGAAATGTATCGATGAGGGTGATCTTGAGTTGGCCAAAGAACTGGCTGATTATTTTGTCCCGGAATCAAAAGGGCTTCATGATCTTTATGTTGATTGGACCGCGGATATCTTCGATAAGGTTGCCCGAAAATACGGCGAGGAGGAAATGTACGAGCTGTTGCGGGCGACCCAGAGCACATGGATGATGCGGCGGACATGGAGCGGTCTTAGGAAAATGACGCCCTTCCAGAGGCTTATACTGAATGCCGAAATATTCAGGGCGCATCGATGCGGGCCGCGGCAACAGGGGGAACTTGAGTTTACGGAAGATAATGACAAGTATACGCTTCTTTGCGATCCGTGCGGCAGCGGTGGTAGGCTCAGGCGTGGTGATCCCGTCGACAAAACGCCCTCGCGACTCGAAAAACCATATAATTTTGGTGTTACTTCCAAGCCTTTTTGGTGGAGTTGGAGCCAGGCCAACGTTCCTTATTACTGTGTTCATTGTGCCATGAATGAAATCCTTATGATTGAATGGGGCGGCTGGCCCCTTTGGGTTACGGAATATGATTCTGATCCGGATAAACCATGTGCGTGGTGTTTTTATAAAACACCTGAGGCAATTCCGGAAAAATATTGGACCAGATTGGGTTTCAATAAGCCGGATAATTTTGACGATCCATCAAAAGGTGCGCAAAGACTGAACGATGTGTGAAAAATATGCTGCAAAAACGGTGTAAGGTTATGGATATGGGAAGAGTCTCCTATGATGAGGGTCTCTTATATCAGAAACAGATTCATAATGGAAGAGTAACTCAAATAACCGGTGATACCATTATTTTGTTGGAGCATGAAGCGGTTATCACTGTCGGAATGAGTGGTGGAGAAGAAGACTTTCTTATGCCGGAGGAAAATATTTCTGAAAGGGATATTGACATCCGCAGAGTAAACAGGGGGGGGAAGATTACATGTCATTATCCGGGGCAACTGGTTGTGTATCCGATAATAGATCTGTCCGGATATGGGAGTGACCTCCATGCTTTTATCTACAATCTGGAAGAGGTTGTTATCAGAAGCCTGTTTGATTTCAGGGTGTTGGGAGAGAGAGTGCCTGGATTACGAGGAGTATTTGTCGGTAATAACAAGATTGCGGCTATTGGAATTGAGGTTAAAAAATCGGTAACTATGCATGGCTTTTCATTAAACGTGTTTGAGGATTGGAGTTTGTACTCTCTGTTTATACCGTGTGGGATTAAAGACAAGGGAATTGCGTTTCTTGAAAATTGTGTCAAACCAAATACAAAATTTAATATGAAAATAGTCAAAGAGAGAATTTTGTACCATTTTTCAGACGTTTTCCAGAAGGATATTAAATGACTGTTGCAAAACCTGATTGGCTTCGAAAGAGACTGCCTACCGGGGAGATTACAAAAAAGATTGAAGAAAACCTGTTGAGGAACAGACTCCATACCATATGCCAAGAGGGATGCTGTCCTAATCAGGGAGAGTGTTTTGCCAGAGGTGTGGCCGCTTTCCTTATTATGGGGAATGTCTGTACCAGAAACTGTAGATTCTGTGCTGTTGTGCCAGGTAAACCGATTCCTCTCGATATTGGTGAACCTGCAAGGCTTGCGGATGAAATAAACGGCATGGGTATCCGTTTTGCGGTAATTACCTCCGTTACCAGAGATGATCTTCCGGATGGTGGAGCGCAACATTTTGTAAAGGTGATTCATGAAATAAGGATGAAATGTCCTGAAGTGGGAATTGAGGTATTGATTCCTGATTTTAATGGGTTGCCATCGGCGGTGCGAAGCATTGTCGATGCAGGGCCGGAGGTTATTAACCACAACGTCGAAACGATTCCACGGTTCTACCCCGAAGTCAGACCCCAGGCCAACTATGATCAATCCGTGGGTGTGATCAGAATGGTAAAAAAAATGGATGAATGCATGGTTACCAAATCCGGAATAATGCTTGGGCTGGGTGAAACAACAGAAGAAGTCAGAATGGTAATGGACGATCTGATAAGGGCAGGATGCAATATTCTGACAATTGGACAATATCTGTGTCCTTCGAGAGACCATCACCCTGTTGCAGAGTACGTCAGACCGGAAATATTTGACGAGTATAAGAGAATTGGCCTGGAAATGGGTTTCAAAGACGTCGCTGCCGGACCATTTGTCCGCAGCTCCTACCGGGCAGTTGATTCCTATCTGAGAACGATAGGAACGGATAACAGTGGAGTAATTCGTAACCAGTCGGATCTGCACAAATTGGCAAGAAGGGGGTGATCTATGAAATAAAACAGATACATAAGGATGAAATCGTCGGTTCATTTTTTGTCAATCTTGTTATCAATATTTAATGGAGGACTAAAACCATGAGGAAGTTTTTGGTTATTTTACTTACTATTGCAATGGTATTGACATTATCTTCTAGTGTAATGGCAGCGGACAAGAAAGTTATAAAGTGGAAAATGCAGGCAGCCTATCCGCTGGGAACAACAGTGATGATGCATGGCGTTGAATGGAAAAAATTTATTGAAAAGATGACAAACGGTCGTTTACAGGTTGATATTCTTCCCCCAGGGGCTATGTGTGCGGTTGGGGATATCGTTACATACCTGGAGAAGGGCGTGTTTGACTGTGCTGTAAGTTATGGTGGTTATTATACCGGCCTTATTCCAGAGACAGACTTTGAGATTGGTTTGCCGATGGGGCATATTACCTGGGATGAATACTGGGATGCTTATTGGAATAGAGGGCTTGGTGAGATCATCCGTGAAGCTTATGCCGAACATAATATCGTTCAGTACCCTTGTGCGGCTGGGTGCTATTATAACTTCAATACCAATTTCCCTGTAAACAAACTATCTGACCTGAAGGGTAAAAAAATTCGTGCCCTCGGTATATACGGAAAGTATGTGCAAGCTCTTGGTGGTTCCGCTGTAGTTATTCCTGGAGGAGAACTGTATATGGCCATGAAACTCGGTACCATAGATGGTGCCATTTATGATGGTTCCGGTCTTCAGGATGTTAAATTGCATGAAGTGGTCGACTACTACACATTTCCGACCGCAGCGCAGATTGCTCTGTCTTTCCTGATAAACAAAGATTCTCTTGAAAAGCTACCTTCGGACCTGCGAGCCATTGTGAATTACGGTACGCGCTTTATTCTCGAAGATTCCGGAAACCGATATATTACCAATACGAAGAAGTCTATGAATAAGTCCGTTGTAATGGGTTCTGTCACAAAATGCTGGCTACCTGCAGAAGAGCTGGCAAAAGCAAGAAAGCTTGTAGCTCCACTCTGGGATGAACTGGCTACCAAGAGTCCCAGGATGAAAAAGGGTGTAGAGATTCTCAAACAGCAGATGCGCGATCTTGGAAGGCCTATGGATTAAATTGATAGCTTACATGCGAAGATTTACACAACAATAAATGGATGGGGGCATATTGCCCCCATCCGGATTATATGGAAGAACATGGGAAGCAAAAAAAGAAATGGAGAAAATCATGCAATGGTATATTCGCATAGTCGATAAAATGAATGAATGGATCGGAAAGATATTTTGCTGGCTGATGCTTCCCCTGATGTGTATTACCGTTTTTGAAGTCTTTATGCGCTATGTAATAAAGCGTCCGACAATATGGGCCTGGGATCTAAATATTCAGATATTTGCTGCCATAATATTCCTTGGGGGTGGGTATGCTCTGTTGGAAAAGTCTCATGTCATGGTTGATGTCTTTACCATAAATATGGGTGCGCGCAAGCTAGCTATATTGAATCTCATCACATCTTCTTTTTTCTTTTTCGGTATGGGGGTGATTATGATAGGCGGCTGGGAGATGTTCAAAATGTCCTGGAAGGTAAAGGAGGCCATGCCAACAATATGGGCCCCACCCTATTACTGGATGAAACTGCTCGTTCCCATCGGAGCTTTATTGCTTTTGTTACAGGGGATATCAGAGTTTATGAAAAATCTTTATATCCTTTTCGGAAAAAAACAGGTGGGGGGGGAGTAAATTATGGCCACTGCAGCAATCATCGTTGGTTCGCTATTAATCCTGCTTATGACCGGGATACCTGTAGCCTTCGCCTTGATCGGACTTTCTTCACTCCTGCTTTTGGTATACCTCGGGCCAACAGCCCTTTTTATGGTTGTCTCTGCCACATTCAAGCAGTCGCGGACAGAGGTGTTTATCGCAATTCCACTTTTTGTGTTGATGGCCTCCATACTGCAGACTTCCGGTATTGCTACTGCTCTCTACAATACGATGCGCATGTGGACCGGCCGTCTCAAGGGGGGGCTGGCCATCGCTACTACCATCATAAGCGCTCTCCTGGCTGCTATGAGCGGAATAGGTGCAACCGCAACGGTTGCCATGGGACTCATTGCTCTTCCCGAAATGTTGGACAAAAAATATAATAAAAACATGGTGGTCGGGTGTATAGCAGCTGGTGGAGCACTCGGACCACTTATTCCTCCCAGCAACCTTATGATTATCGTTGGTGGATATGCCTCTATTTCGGTTGGAAAACTTTTTATGGGGGGCCTTGTTCCAGGTCTGATATGTGCGTTCATTTACAGCATATATATCTGGATACAGTGTACCATACATCCTGAATATGGTCCTGCACTTCCAGAAGAGGAAATGCTTAGCTTCCGGGAAAAGATCAAGGCCACTCCTGTGGTCATTCCTCCGATGGGACTAATCATCCTAGTTCTTGGAGGTATTTACGGTGGCATCTTCACGCCGACGGAAGCTGCCGGATTTGGTGCAATCGGAGCCATGATTATTGCCGCCCTCTACCGTAAATTGACTAT
>JAGGXJ010000104.1 GCA_021163105.1 Syntrophobacterales bacterium | reverse complement strand
GTCTGTGTCTATCTGCACCTTTTCGTATGGCTCCAACGGAGCCACAGCTCCGCCTCACCCTTCGCCCTTTGATTCTGTAGGCTCTTCCGCATCGGGCTTTGATGCCTCAATGGCCGATGTGATTTTAAGAAGCTTTTTCAGACTGGAATGGCACGATACACAGCCGCTTTCTTCAGCGCTGACAAACGTGGCCGAATTAGATAAGACAAGAACAAAAACGGCAATGAACATTACAAACAGTTTTGATACATTTTTCATACCCGATGTACTCCAGCTATCATCCATTTTCTGTATCCAATCACTTTAGAATATATAATTATATAACAAATTATGTTAATTAAAATCAACATTAAATATCAAAAAATATTGCAATGGGAAAATGTTTCTCATCATCATTCTCGGCATCATATTAAAGATAACTGTGAAGGCCGGCAAGAACATAGTTGACCCCTAAATAAGTAAAAATAACGGCAATAAAACCGATTATTGAAACCAGAGACATCTTAACGCCTCTCCACCCCCTCGCAAGATGGGTATGAAGGAACGCGCCGTAGATCAGCCACGTAATGAGGGACCATGTTTCCTTTGGATCCCATCCCCAGTACCGTCCCCATGCTCTATCAGCCCACGCGGCTCCCGTAATAATGCCCAGCGTTAATAATACAAAACCTATAGATATCATTTTGTAGGTTACTTCGTCTAAAAAGGGTGCATCGGGGAGCATGCTTACGTTCATCTTAATCTTTAACAGGTAAAGAATGCTCGTTCCAAAAGCGATGGCAAAACAGGCATAGGCTAAGAAAGAACTGATAACATGACTTATCAGCCAGTTACTTTGAAGTGCGGGGATAAGAGGCTGAATCGTGCAGTTTACATTGCCGGACAGGGAGGCATATGCTAATATTAAAAATGCGAAAAAAGCAGATAAAATGCCAAAGAGCTTGTTCGGATATCGTTTTCTTATTATCAGATAAACGAAAATAATGGACCATGAAAAAAATACCAGGGACTCATAGAAATTTGAGAGGGGCGCGTGTCCTATGCCCAACTGGTACGAATGAATCCAACGCATAATTATCGCCGACGTTTGGAGTATTAATCCAGCAACGGTAATTATCAGTGCCCATTTGTCCACAGATTTCTTATGAAAGATAATAGAAATAAGAAAAACAAAGGCAGCGAAAAAATAGGTGAATGTCACTATACTGATAAGAAAGGTATCGTTCATTTTATTTTACTCTACTGTAGTTTCTCTGGTTAATTCTTCCAGTTTTTCCTCAAAGGCTTTCCTGTTCTTACTGACGCTGGCGGCAATGGAAATTTCATATTTATCCTGTGAACCTGAAATCTTTAACCATATTCTCTTATGGGTGAAAAACAGACTTAACATGAAACCCATCATAATAAGACAGAATCCGATCCATACAATAAAAACCCCCGGATCTTTACTGACCTGAATGCCCGTATAATAAAGTCTGCTGAAGTCCTTCAATGTAAAGATAAAGCCGCCCTTTTGCTGTTGATTAATATTGTGCCCATCCTGAAATATCCAGAATATATCGTGTGCCTTTCCCGGCTCAAGTAAAACTCCCAGCACCGCGGGGCCCATCCCGCCGTGATCGGTTACAAATCTGGCTATTGCGAAAGAAGCATTGCTGCCTGGCAGAGGAACCTTTTTCATTATGTCCGGTTTAAGGACGATTTCTTTCCCTGTTTTGTTGTTCCTTGCACCAATCAGGAAATCACTTACTCCGGCAATGCCATATGTTGCCTGACAAAACTTCAGGTCCTTATAAATAAAGGGATGGTTCACCCTCATTGTTCCGGAGGTAACTTTTCCCCCATCATCTATTATTGCTAAATCGGTTTTGTATTCTTTGGGCATACCTGTTTCATAGAACTCAACGGTAAAATCATCACAGCGAACGTCAAAACCAAGCTTCTCTGGTCCCTTCCCTCCAAACAGTGCGACTGTATCAGATTTTTCCCCTTCAACGATATTCATCTGGCCAGCAAATCCCAACATAGTTCCTATCAATCCACCGGCCAGTATCAGAAGAATGCTGATGTGAACAAGGATCATCCCCAGTCTTGAATATTTTCCTTTTTCCGCGAGAAAATAGATGGCATCGCCTTTGGCCGTTTTTACGGGGGGTCCAACAAGGGATTTTACTATTATCTCTGCTTGACGTTCAATATCTGACAGCTTTTTTTGACTCTGGAATATTTTCCGAATTTGCGATGATTTGAAGACGGTGTCATCAAACTCTTTTTTCTCCGGGGAAATCAGTCTGATAATGCGGGGGACCTGTTTGAATGTACAGACAATAATATTTATTGATAACAGAATCAAAAGAGTTGTAAACCACCATGAGTGGTACATATCGAATATATTGAAAAATTTTAAGGCAGAGAATACACCGGGACTGTAGAGAGTTTTATACCTCTCCATAGACAAGCCCTGCTGTATTATCGTACCCAGGATAGAGGTAGCTGCCAGAAAAAGAAATAAGAAGATGGTGAGCTTTACAGAGGAAAATAATTTATGTAATTTTTTAATCATATAAGTAATCCCGAAACGGGAAAACGCAATACCATAGATTTGAAAATGAAGTCAAGAATTAAGACAACAAACCAGTAGTATCAAGCTTTTATTGTAACTACTCAGGGTGTTTTAGCCTATCTAATCTCGGCCTAATAGTCTTCAGGCTAAACAGATTCAGACTGACTATGCTAATAATCACAAAATAATTTACTTTTTTTAAAAGATATGTTAGAAGGCGCAATTGTAACAGCACATACAAATTTTTGGAGGTAGGATCGTTATGCGTAAACAGATGTTTGTTAAAAAGAGTTTGACTATTTTCTTTGTTTTGCTTTTCGCTTTTTCATTGTCCGCTGCCTGTCTGGCAGATATGACTGACAAGGATTTTGTAAAGGAAGCCAAGAAAACGATAACAGAAATATCAGTTGCTGACGCCAAGGCAGCGATGGATGCAGGAAAAGTGGATGTTGTTCTTGACTGCAGAACAGCCAAGGAATTCAAGAAGGGTCATCTTCCAAAGGCAATTAATCTTCAGCGCGGTCTTCTGGAATTCAAAGCGACAAAGAAGATCCCCAATAAAGATGCTTCTATAATCTGCTATTGCAAGTCGGGTGGCCGTTCATGTCTCAGCACCTGTACATTAGGAAAGATGGGATACACAAATGTGAAAAGCATGGATGGTGGATGGAAAGCATGGATAAAGGCAGGATATCCTATAGAATAATAAGATAAGAAGTAATACCGGGTATTAGTAAGTTAGAAATTATTTTTTGCGTTTTTTGGCAGAAAATAATTTCATTAACGCACTTATCCCGTTTATCGGGGTTAAAAGGGAGTAGCTCTTTTCAGGGTTATTCCCTTTTTATTTTTAATGATTGCGGATGATCCGGCACTATAATATGATGTCACCAGGTTTTTGCCTGGCGCAGACCGACAACGGAGTCTGGGAATATTTATTTTGCCAACACGGTTTCCATCAGAAGGACAGCAGAATGATAAAGATGGGAGACATATCCCGGGACATCCATGAGCACCTGTACAGCCGCAGTAAAAAACTTTATGTAAAAGAGGCAAGAATAGGTTTGGGTTATGTCGGTGTGCTGCTGGAGGAGGGAAGGTCGGGGTTGGCCGCCCTGTTGAGAAATGAGTTGCCGCCGGGTTGTGGGACTTTCGGCAAAGCAGGGACGCTGGCAGGCTCTGATGCCTCGGAACTTCTGGATCTTCTTGTCAATGGCAGAACCCCCCTGGAGAAGGCGTTGGGTCTGGCTGCGGCAAACGCGGTGATCTGTCCCGATATTGTCGAAGAGGGAGAAAAGGATTCCATAGCTCTGATGAACCTGTCTCCCGTGGACAGGGTGGCTATGGTGGGATATTTTGGTCCCCTTGTGGAGCGAATAAAAAAAACGGGGGCAAATCTTCACATCATAGAAAAAGATCCGAATCGCATGAAAATCCCGGATCGGAAGGATACAGACAGTATCCTTGAAGAATGCGATGTAGCAATTATTACCGCCACCTCTATCCTGAATAACACCATTGAGGAGATTCTCAACGGACTCGGAAATCCGAGACACGTAACAATACTGGGACCATCCACGCCCATGCTCGGCGGAGCATTCGAGGGGACACCGGTAACACACCTCGGCGGTTCCTCAATACTGGATACCCGCAAGATCATGCAGATTATATCAGAGGGTGGAGGCACACCTGACATGCGCCCATTTCTTCGATTTATAGATATGAAAATTAAACAGATAAACCGCTTGGAGGAAGCATGATCCCTGTAATATCTTTTGTGGGCAAATCGGGTTCGGGAAAGACCACACTGATTGAAAAAGTCATACCTGAGTTGACACGGAAGGGCTGGAGAGTAGCGACAATCAAACACAGCCACCGCGGATTTGATATCGACCGGGAAGGGAAAGACAGCTGGCGGCACAGAAAGGCGGGCGCGCGGATGACTGTCATGTCATCCCCCGAACAGATTGCAGTCATTGAAAATCCTGAGAGAGACCATGGGATAAGAGAATTGAGAGACAGGTATATCCATGATGTGGATATTATCCTTACAGAGGGGTTCAAGGGGAATCCATATCCAAAGATCGAGGTCTTCCGCGCTACCTTGAAGCGTGACCTGCTCTGCTCCAAGAAAGACAATCTGATTGCTGTTGCCGGCGATAAACAGTTGAAGATTAATGTTCCCTGTCTTAACATCAACGACGCCGAAGAAATCGCGCAACTGATAATAGACCTGTTTCTGAGCACGTCATATAAGGAACGCTGATGAATGACTGGATCCGATTCAAAATCGCAAGATTGACGGTTATAACTATCAATCTTTAAAAACGAAGGGCATTCTTATCCATGAGCGACATCAAAGATCGGGACATCATACTCGATTCAATAACCGACGGCGTATTCACCGTGGATCACGAATGGCGTATTACATCGTTTAACCGGGCGGCCGAAGACATAACGGGCGTGCCGCGTGAAGATGCCATAGGTCAGCTGTGCAAGGATGTTATGAAGGCCGATATATGCGAAAGGAACTGTGCTCTCCGGCAGACGATGGCAACGGGAGAATCCGTAAAAGACAAGATTGTTAATATAATAAACGCCAGAGGGGAACAGGCCCCCATCAGCATATCCACGGCACTACTTAGAGACGCGGATGGAAAAACTATCGGCGCTGTGGAAACCTTCAGAGATATCAGCCTCGTCGAAAAATTGCGCAGGAAGATTGAGGAGAAATACACCTTCGAAGATATAATATCAAAAAATCACAGGATGTATGAACTGTTTAATATACTCCCGGATGTGGCGAACAGCCTGAGCACGGTCCTGATTGAAGGAGAAAGCGGAACGGGGAAAGAGCTTTTCGCGAGGGCGATACATAACCTGAGCCCGAGAAAAAACAAACAGCTTGTCATAGTAAACTGTGGCGCCATGCCTGACACGCTGCTGGAATCAGAACTCTTCGGCTACAAGGCCGGAGCGTTTACAGACGCGAGGAAGGATAAGCCGGGACGGTTCAGGCTCGCTGAGGGGAGCACAATATTCCTGGATGAGATAGGAGACATCTCGCCGGCCCTGCAAGTAAGACTGCTGCGCGTACTGCAGGAAAAGACCTATGAACCACTCGGTGCTGTGAAGAGCGAACAGGCGAATGTTCGTATAATAACCGCCACGAACAGGGATCTCTTCAAGATGGTAAAACAGGGGAAATTCAGAGAAGACCTCTACTATCGAATCAACGTGATCAAGCTGGAACTGCCACCCCTGCGCGAGAGAAAAGAGGATATTCCCCTGCTTGCAGACCATTTTATCAAGGCATTCTGTTCTGTTCAGAACAAGGCTATTGACGGAATTACCGACGAGGCTCTCGCCTGTCTGATGTCATATGATTATCCCGGTAACATAAGGGAACTGGAAAATATTATCGAGCGTTCCTTCATAATGTGCAAGTCAAAGATGATCATGCCTTCCCACCTCCCCGAGCCGGTCTGCGGCCCCGGTGCTTTCAGTCATCCGGAGAACATGGAAATGACAAGCCTCAAAGATATGGAGGCTGTCTTCCTGACAAACGCGTTGAGGAAAAACAACTGGAATCGCCTGAAAACAGCGAGAGAACTCGGTATCCACAAAAGCACCCTTTTTCGAAAAATAAAATCCCTGGGACTGGAACTGCCTGATAAGAATCAAATTTATTTACAGAGTTCAGAATGATTATTGACCGACAACTATAAACCGTGAACAGACACTTTTATTTATCGCATACACAGGCAATAGGCTCACAGGTTTTTTTCGATCATTATCCCAAGTATCGTATCGTCTACCTTTGCCATACCAAGTTTGCTTATTTTGCTTAAATAGCGGATTGTTTCCTCCGCCGTTTTTCCGACAAAACCTTCCATCGATGTAATGCCATAATTATCCATAGCCATATAAGCGGAACGAATTGCTGAATCCGTAGCGGTAGCTATCTTTAAGGCACATCCATCCTTCGCGCCATCACAAAGCATACCCCCCAGATCACTGATCAGATTATTGACAGCCAGAGTAATTTTTTCCATATCTTTTCCATACTGCTGATAAACAATGGCAGCGGCAGCACTTGTTCCTGCCGCTATCGCGCATCCGCAAAGCGGGGATAACTCACCAGTGAAACATTTTACGTAACTGTTTACCAGGAGGGATAAAGCAATACTTTGAATGATTTTTTCTTCTTCAATATTGAAATATCTGCCGACATTGTAAGGAATCAGAATGGCAACAATTCCCTGGTTTCCAGATCCTCCGCTGGACATCACCGAAAGGTTAAGGCCGGACATCCTGGCATCCGCGGCTGAAGTGGTCAGCACCTTGGTCGAGGAGAAAACATCATTCAAAAGATATCCCTTCTTCACCGAATCGGAAATATAATGACCGGCTTTCTGCAGTTTTTGCCCCGCTTCGGAGACCTTCAGGTTCATATCGATGCCGCGTTTGATATGGTCATAATCCTCATCATCAATACGCTGAGCCAGCTCAATGAATTCAGATATCTTCATATTCTTCAGAATCTGTTTATACTCTTGCACGGCAGGATTGTTTTCCCCGGACTCTTTCTCAAAAAGCGTTTGACCATTTTTTTCCAAACGAACCAGATTCATATGAGAACCTTCTATTACTGCCCTGACCGAGTCACTTCCGGTTTTAATGGAAACTTCAATATATAATCCTGTCTTTGACTTGTCATAACTGATCTTTGCTTTTCCCGTACGAATAAATTCCCTGGCCAGCTCTATTAAATCCTCGTTAACAGATTTCAGGATTTCCATCTTCAATTCAGGTTTTCTGATCAGGGTTCCTAAAACGCCGGCAATTAAATTACCCTTTTCTCCTCCCGTATTCGGAATGGTAACAGCAAAACCGTTCTTATAAACCCCGGGATCAACCTTTATTTTCAGCTCTTTAATCTCACCTCTGATTTCTTGAGCAGCAATGCCGGCGGCGTACGCAACTGCAATAGGTTCGGTACAACCTAACGCGGGGAAAACCTCGTGTTTTAGGACAGCTTTAAGAACATTCATTTTATTCTTCCTTCGATTTTAAAAATATATTCCACTGACTCGCAGTGGCAGTTTCTTGAAAGTGCGCAAGCTTTTTCGGCCAGAATTCATTGTCAAAGGGTGGAAACTCCGATCCATAGTCGAGGTTTCCATCCAAAAATCCAATTATTATAACCGATTTACTTATTTTTTGAAAGCCGGTTCTTTCCGGATGCCAGTTTGTGAAGTGCCCGGTACAACAGGAAAAATGCCTCCACGATAAACGGTAATGGATCCTTGAGCAAAAGGATGGCAAAAGCAGGCGCGCCGCGCAGTGACGCCAGGTATTGCCGGAAGGTGAGTTTTCCCAGGTAAATTTCCTGTCCCGCCACATACATGTCGGTCAGAAGATGTATCAGTTTCGCGCCGTCGCGCACGGAACCAATCGGTATTTCTCTCCCGGTAGCGTCAGCAAATGCAATGTAGGGCAGGTCAATGCCCGCGACTATTGTGAGCTCCTGCCATGCCCAGAATCTGGCGTTGACTTCCAGAAGTTCAAAACGCGCGCGCTTTTCATTCCACATAAACTCAACTTCTGCGAGGCCCGTGTAACCTATAGACTGGAGCAATTTTGTCGCAAGTTTCTCAAGTTCCGGGTTGTTAATGACTTCCACGAACGTGCTTAGTTTACTAAAGTCCATCGGATATTGCCGCAGTCGCTTTGCTGACAGGCCAACAACCGGATCGCCGTTCTTGAAGTACCCGGCGAATGAAAACAATGCCTTTGCTTCTCCCGGGATGAACTCCTGCACAATAACATCCGACGGGCCGATAAGCTGACACATCCGTTCATACAGATTTTGCAGTTCCTGCCTGTTATCGGCACGATACGCCTTGCTTCGAACGGTTGAGAGCAGGCGGTGAGTGACAGCCGGTTTAAGCACTACGGGGAAGCCGATATTCAGCGCAAGAAGTTCGTTCAGGTCTACCGGCCTGTAGGTTTCAGGGATAGGGATACCAGCCTCTTTCGCGAGAGAGTAGGTCAGGCGTTTATCGTACAGAAATCTGACGATCTCCCATGGAGGTACGGTTATGACATAGTGCCTGGTCAGCAGCGACCTGTAGCGGGATAATATTCTTAAGTATTGATCGTTGGATGCAAAGAGCACCCATCCTTCCAGATGTTTCTGTTTTGCTATTTTTAAGAGGTATTTGACGAAGGCTTCTTCGTTCTCCACCGGTGGACATCTCAGGAAATGGTGTACATAGCGTGAAAATTGAGCTTCGCAGATCTTGGCACTCAGAACGCACACTTTCACGCCGTGTCTCGCAAGACTCCGGGCCACCGGTGGTACGATGCAGGTGCCGCCCAGGATTACAGCTCCGACTATGTCATCTGCCATAGCACCGATTATCCTTTTTAATTTATTACGCTTTGAGGTGTTTTTCAAGGGCTGTTCGTAACTCATCGCGAATCAATAATGCCTTTTTATGTTTATAATCAAAATAAACAAAGGTTGTCTTAGCCACTGCTGATATTTTTCCATTCTGCTTCAAATGCTGGATCAGAGAAAAAGATGAATTGCCGATTTGTTGTACTTTAGTTTCTATTGTCACATCTTGAATATGATTGATTTCCTTGAGACATTCCATTTCGAATTTAACAATAATAGGTACAGCTTTATCAGGTTTCAGTTCGGGCATGAAAATCTTATAAACTTTTTCAGCAGCTTTTTCGAACCATGCCGGCAATACAGTAAATCCGATATGACCGGCGACATTAGCCTCGCTGAAACGTGGATGAATAGTTTCTATAGACATATGCTAAATCCTTTCCATGTTTTTTGACGCAACATAATTTTTTACAAAAATTGAATGCATGAACGGAAATTCTTTCTGTATTTCTGTGTTTTGTATACCCAATTTCCTAAGCATTAACTCTATCTCACCTGGCAAATATGATGCCCTAATTGAATTGAAAAAACCATTCTTAATTGGAATCCAGTAAAGCCACCAAAGTCTTCTCAGGTCATATATGTACAGCATTCCACCTTTATTAACCGCACTATACAAATTAACCACTGCTTTATCAGGATTGGTCCAATGGTGAAGCGAATAAGTAGAATAAACCAAATCGAATTCGCCTAATGAATGGATGTACTTTTCATCTTCGACATCACCGACAACAAATTTAATGCGATTATCCAGTTTATTTTCAGCGACATATTCTCGTCCGACTGTAACCATATCGGGTAATAATTCTAAAGCAGTTATCTCAACTTCAGGATAAGTTCGAGCGATTTCAACCGTTAGAATACCAGGCCCTGCGCCAACCTCAAGATACTTGCCTTTGATATCAAGAGATTGAAGGTTTGATAGGAATGCTTTGTATCTCATCATAGATTTCTTTGCACTCTCAGCATAATTTTTAGCATCATCGATGCTGGAAAAGAAATCGTCCTGGTTGGATTCAGTCACTCTTTTAAACATAGGTAAGCTCCTTACTGTTCTCTTTTGGGGTAATGTAAAATATAATTGTGTAAATTTATCAAGGTATAGAAAAGGTGCTCTTCCTTTAAAAAAGGGTTTATCCCAAGACCTGAATAAATTGGTGAACGCAGAGTTGAGAGAAAAACAAATCACGAAAGACCGTATTTCTCTAATCTACGGTACAGGGTGTTTCGAGAGATGTTCAATTTCTTCGCAATCTCATTCTTTGGGAAATTAGCTCGCAACATTTTTAATATCATTCTACGTTCCATCTCTTCCACAGGAATTATTTCGTAATCATCTTCGCTGTTTTGCTGGCTATGAAGAATATCTAATGGAAGGAGATCCAGCGTGAATTCATTTGCGGGAGCTATGTTGATCATCCTTTCTATAACGTTTTGTAATTCTCTTACATTACCGGGCCAGGTATAATTCAGAAAAGTTCCTAAAATTCTATCATCCATTCTATCAATTTTCTTATTCAGCTTTTTACTTAAATCTTCAATGAACTTATCAACAAAGATCCGAATATCACTTTTTCGTTCTCTGAGAGGGACCATTTCAATGGTAAAAACGTTAATGCGATAATATAGATCTTCCCGGAAACCTCTCTTTTTGACCTCTTCCCGCAAATTTTTATTTGTGGCGGCTATTATGCGAACATCTAAGGAAATTACTCCCTTCCCTCCAATTCGAGTAATTGTTTTTTCCTCGATAACCCTTAAAAGAATCGTTTGCAACTCTAAAGGCATCTCGGCTATCTCATCAAGAAATATTGTTCCCCCGTCAGCTAATTCGAACTTTCCCGGATTTCCCCCTCTCTTGGAGCCAGTAAATGCTCCTTCGGAATAACCAAAAAGCTCACTCGAGATTAGATCTCGCGGTATCGCGGCACAATTTATAGCTACATAGGGGCCATTTTTACGGCTACTTTCGTTATGAATCGCCTGAGCAAAAAGATCCTTTCCTGTACCGGTTTCCCCAAGGAGAAGCACAGTCGAATCACTCTCGGAAGCTATCTTAGCTAACTTTACCGTATTCAAAAATCTGGGATTATCACCAATAATGTTTTCGAATCGGAGATTTGCCTTTGCCCCTGTCATCCGGGTGACTAAAGCCTTTGCTCTTTTTATTTCATTCAATGTTATAATCTTGCCGATTACATTTTTTTGAGGCGAAAGTATTGGATTACAGGTTATTGTATATTCCCTGTATTTATTTTGCAGGAATATCTTTACTTCAGCATCAATAATAGCCTGGTCGCTATTGACCAGGCTCAACAGATCTTTATTCTTACTATCCCCCCAGATCTCATTAATTTTTCTCCCTAAGATCATATCAGAAGAGAAATTCAGCATCTTCTTCGCATTCTGATTCACCAGTGTAATAATCCCGTTGGTATTAATTGTGATAAGCGCGTCTGTGACAGACTCGATCACTGTATCTTTGAACGTATTGGCAACCTGGCATTCCCCGAAACTTTTTATAACTCGCAAGTGATTTTCAATAGCATGGGCAGCAGCAACGACCATTCCCAGTGTATGAGGATTTGCCCTGTGATAAGGACCTGTCATGTCGATACCCCCGATTAATTTACCCTTATGGTTATGAATGGGGGCTCCGGAACACGTCCATTTATGAGCGGTGATACAATAGTGCTCGCTTGCAAAAATCTGAATTGGTTCATCCAGCGCTAAAACCGTACCTCCTCCATTTGTTCCTGCAACATCTTCACTCCAACAGGAGCCTACTATTAAGTTACCCTGTTCAGCACTTGCTTTGATATCTTCATCGCCAATAATCTTTAATATATATGCTTCAGAATCGAATAATACGACCGTGAAGCCAGAGCCCTTTACAAAGGTGTATAGATTTTCAATAAATGGCAGACTTGCATCAATAAATTCTTTGTTATCTTCCAGTCTTTTCCTTAACCTGTTTCCATCAAGTACCACAGGGACTTTCTTCAGGTATGGATCAACACCTTCCTCCCTGCATCGCTGCCATGAATTCAGGATCTTTTCGGGAATAATAGTAGAATCATCAATCGGGACACCCCCCAGAAACTTCTTCCATTCTGAATGTGTTGCCTCAAATTTTTCGGAACAATCATCCACGGAATTATCTCCTCCTTCTTTATACAAACATTTATGGGTTAATGTTCAACATGAAACATATTATGTACCATATTGCAACATATTATTGCCATCAATCGAATTTTCCCGAAAGAAAACCGGTCAATCTGTTTTATATCGCAAGTATACTGAAAATATATATTACTTTTAACCATTCAAGTTTACTCATACTATAACTTTGATTAAGACTTCATGCACCCATCCCCCCGGAGCTGGCATAATACATGCTCTACACTATCATTATTAATGGTAATGATGAAAAGCTAAAGCTTTGGGACAGGGAACATTTTATGGATCAGGATTTATTTAACAGGTTGTTTTCACTGAAGAGGAAAACCGCTCTTATTACTGGAAGTTACAGGGGGATTGGCCTGGAGATTGCTGAAACATATGCCGAGGCAGGAGCGGATGTTGCCCTGGTTGCACGAGATTTATCGAAATGTCAGACAGCAGCCCAAAAGATCGCGGATAAATATGGGGTCAGAGCCATTGGTAAATCTATGGATGTGCACGATTCCATGGCGGTGGATGCCGTTGTTCAAGAAGTCGTGGATGAATTCGGGAAGATTGATATTCTGGTCAACAGCGCGGGCATTTCCGGTAGTGAGAAACCTGTACTGGAAATGACCGATGAGGATCTGGACGATGTAATGGATGTTGACTTCCGAGGGACTTTTCTGGTCTCAAGGGCCGTGGCCAAAGAAATGACCAAACATCAACCCGGAAAGATAATCAATGTAGCTTCTCTCGCCGGTAAGATAGCCACTCCTAATATGTCAGGATATTGTGCCGGCAAGGCGGCTGTTATTCATTTGACCCGTGTGATGGCCTTGGAGCTTATGCGATACAATATTCAGGTTAATGTTCTTTGTCCGGGGTATTTTCTAACAAAGTTCAATCGTGATTTCTTTGAATCCGATATTGGCAAGAGAGCAATAAAGAGAAACATCCCGATGAACCGGGTCGGCAGACTTGAAGAGTTGCAGTCTACCGCACTTTATCTGGCAACATGTCCAGTCTTTCTGACCGGAGCAGAACTTTATATAGATGGCGGGCATGGTATTGTATGAGTTTCCGAAAAACATAAAAAGTGCAGTTCTTAACAGGTCTATAACTTATCTTTATCCTTATAGGCTGCTTTTATTCAAGGTATAAATTTTAAGAAAGTAATAAGAAAAGGAGGGAAATTAGAAATGAGTATCAAGACATTTGATGATTATTACAACAGAATTATGAGGATGAAAAGGAATCTCTATATGGGAGGAGAGAAGGTTGGTAGGGATGACGAGAGGCTCAATGGGCAGCTGCGTGTTATAAAAGAAACATATGATCGTGCGAATGACCCTGATTTTGAGGATATATGCACAGCAACATCTCATCTTACAGGAGAAAAGATAAACAGATTTACTCACATTCATCAAAGCATAGATGACCTTTTGAAGAAGCAACTAATGACGAAGGTTTTAAGTCATAGGGTTGGTGGATGTATAATGAGGTGCATGGGAATAGACGCCATGAATGCTATTTCTGTTGTTACCTATGAAATGGATCAAATGTTGGGAACGGATACTAACCAGAATTTTTTGAAGTATCTGAGATACTGGCAAGACAATGACATAGCCGCTAATTGTGCTCAAACCGATACCAAAGGTGACAGGTTGAAGAGACCCCATGAGCAAAAAGATCCGGATCTCTATTTAAGGATTATAGAAAGCAGGCCAGATGGCATTGTTGTAAGAGGTGCAAAGGTTGATAATACAGTAGCCCCCGTTGGTGACGAGATAGTGGCAATACCCACCAGATTCATGACGGATAAGGACAATGAGTATGCAGTAGCTTTTGCCATTCCTGCCGATACGGATGGAGTAAAGCTTCTGACCAGGCCTGCATCCAATTTTAAAAGACAACATCTTCAGGCCCCTTTAGCAGAAATGGGTGATGCTGAATCATTCACCATCTTTGACGATGTCTTTGTACCTCGGGAAAGGGTGTTTATGGACGGAAAAGGCGATCCAAGGCAGACAGCTTTTGCCGGTTTTCTTGCACTACTTTTTGCACATTATCACAGGCATTCATATACAGGGTGTAAGCCTGCAGTATCGGAGGTTTTAGCTAGTGCTGCTGCCCTTGTTACAGAGTACAGCGGGATTGAGAAAGAAGACCATGCAAGAGACAAGATATCTCATCTTATAGGAACTGCTGAACTCGTATTTGCCGCGGGTCAAATGAGTGCGTATCGTGCCGAGAGGTCAGAATCCGGGACATGGATTCCCGATGAGGTATTAACCAATGCGGGGAGAAGACTTGCAGGAGAAGCAATTTATGATGAGTACAAAATTGTGGCTGATCTTGCTGGAGGCTTGTGTGCCACATTGCCCTTTGAGGAAGAATTCTTTTCAAAGGAGGTAGGGAAACTGGCAAACAAATATATGATGAGAAATCCAGAGATATCTGCAGAAAATCAACATAGGTGCTTTAGAGGCTTAGAAAATCTGATAGTTGGAGATCTCGCCGGTGCAATGCAAGTAGCAGGTTTACACGGTGGAGGATCTCCTCAGATGGAGACTATCTCAATGATGGCAAGATATGATGTAGAAAGCTTGAAGAGTATAGCTAAATATTTATTTGGCATAGAAAAACAGTTGCCCAGATATGAAAGACAGACGGTAACACCCAGAAAGCAGCTGGAAAGATTCAGGAAAATGTATGGGAACAAATGATAATGCGGTGGCGATAAAAATCGAGCGTTTTTAGAGAGACTATATTTGAAAATCGTATCTTATTTAAAAGGAGACCCCGGGAATGTCTGTAACGCAGGAGAATTAATATGGAAATTAATGACATTCGACGTATACTTATCATTGGCGCAGGTACTATGGGGCAGCAGATCGGATTCACCTGTGCCATGCACGGCTATGAAGTAGTTATATACGATATTGATGAGACAATGCTCAATAGGGGGTTGAAACGGATACAGAAGCTTGGTTCGCAATTCGCGTCATCCGGACGCATCACACAAAAGGATGCGGACGATATAATGACCCGGGTAACCCTTTCAAGCAACCCGGCTGATGCGGCCAGGGGTGTGGATTTTGTGAGCGAATCTGTCCCTGAGGATCCGGGCCTCAAGGGCAGAATTTTTGCCCAGTTCGATAAACTCTGTCCTGCCCACACGATCTTTACCACCAACACATCCACGCTTGTTCCCTCCATGTTTGCCGAGACAACCGGTCGTCCGGAAAAATTTGCGGCATTTCATTTCCACGATGTGAGAATCTCAAATGTAGTGGACATCATGCCGCATCCAGAAACTTCTCAGGAGACCGTTAATTTAATTCATGATTTTGCAAAAAATATAGGGCAGCTTCCCATCATGCTCCACAAGGAAAATAGTGGCTACGTGTTTAACTCCATGCTCTCTACGCTCTTCATGTCGGCGCTTACCCTTGCCTCGAAGAATGTGGCCTCGATTGAGGACATAGACCGCTCTTGGATGGGTGTTATGCACACGCCTATGGGTCCATTTGGTATCATGGACCAGGTCGGCCTTAAAACGGTATGGACCATAACCGATTACTGGGCCAAAGCGCTCAATGATAAGAAGGGTCAGTTTAACGCAAGATTTGTAGAACAATATGTCAAAAAGGGATATCTGGGGGTAAAGACAAAACAAGGCTTTTACTCGTACCCAAACCCCGCGTATGGGCAACCCGGGTTTTTAAGTAATAACGAATAGAACCCCTGTAGCAGCACCAGCAATATGACAACAAAACAAAAAAGATTAAGGGATTTCACCGGGAAGGAACTGATCACCTGCAGCAAAGAGTGCCCGGCAAGATTTTCAAACGGGAATTGAAAGAGAAACTGGGAAGATAATATCTTTAGTATTTTGCCGGCATTTTAAAATCGGCTATGCCATTGCTATTCTATTTTATTTTGTTGATATGAATTTATTCAGGTCTGAATCCAGTATATTTTTAAGTTCAATAAAATTCTTTTCCCTGGTTTCCGTGAACAGGAAACCAAAGACAGGATATTCATGGAAATCAATTTTTCTTAGATCCATTGGTTTTTCAAATTCTGCAAGTAATTTGTCATAGTTAAACGATGTAATCTTATCTGTAGATATACCGGTCGAATTATCCAAAACGATAATGCTAAACAGTTTTCCTTCTTTTCCCTTAAGAATTTCGGACCAATCAGGCTTTTCCCCTGTGTAATAGTATAAGTATGGATTAAATCCATAGGCCAGGAAGGATATATCCGCGGTAGTACACCAGCCACCAAACCGCATCGGATTAACTTCGACAGGCAATAAAGTACCATCATTGTTTCTTCTAAGCTCAATATGTACAGGAAAGTTTTTTACTCCAGCCGAATTGCCAATTTTTTCTGCAAACTCTGTAAATTCTTTAAGATTATTCTCGATAATTTTTTTGGATGAAATGTAAACCCTGTCACTGACATCGGTATCTGAAGAAAAAGTATGGTTCAGTATGTTTAAAATAACCGGTTCACCAATCGAATTATAATATGCATCAACAGCAAATTCATCTCCATTAATACATTGTTCAATAATAAATGAACCAGTGTCCAAGACCTCAGCGGGGTATAAATCCTTAATTTGATCTATTTCTGCAATTATTGAATCAATTGTATTAATCCACTCCTCGAAATTTGAAACCTTATAAACCCCCATGCTCATAAAACCAATGGCTGGTTTGATGATAAATGGTACAGGCAATTCACTAAATTGAATCTTCTTTAAATCTTCAACGCGAACACTTTTGAAATAGAAATTCGGGAAAATTGATTTTGTCAGTTCACGAAATTTCAACTTGTCCTTAAATAACTCTATTTTCTCAGGAAGATCACTAAAGGCTAAATTCTTCGATATCCAGCCGATTGAATTTTCAGATGTAGTATAAATTATAAGATTATCTGATTCGCGAGCCATCTCAACAGCTCTATCCTCACTGATTACCTTTGTCCCACTATAAAGGTCTAATTTTTTTGCTATATCTGTACCGACTACAGGGATGGCATTATCTCTGACAGTCATTTTGAAAAAATCCGAAACGTATGGCTTATCTACAAAAAACATTATTTTCTATCCCTGGTTAAATTATAAAAAGCATAACATTATACTCAACAGCAAAGAGCGACATTCATTCCCCGCTAGAGTTATTGTCAAATGTTGTGTATGGGACCATTAGGCAGCGATCCTCGTTTCTTCAATACCATTGATAAACTTTGTTCCTTCAACCACTTTTTTTAACTTTTCATAACCGGAAAGGC
>JAGGXJ010000047.1 GCA_021163105.1 Syntrophobacterales bacterium | reverse complement strand
GTATTTTACCTCTCCCTGCATATGCGTGTGGTAGCGGCCCTTATCATCAATATCATAATTTTTCACGCTCAGAACGGTAACAAAATGTCCTGCCTTGTTTTTGATGATTTTGTATTCAAGGTTAATGCCGGCAATCTTTGTTCTGGAATCAAGATACTTCTTTGCACCCGCAAGAATGCGCCCTCTTGCCTTCAAGAGCATCTTCCCACGAATCTGTTTTGCCTTCTCCCCTTCACCGGGATACGCGTAAACATCCACCGACTGGATAACTGATCGCACCTCAAGATCGGGGACCATCGCTTCAGTCTGAGCATCGGCCGCGCAGACAATCCCTGCAGATATAAGGAACAGAAAAGGCAAGAAAACGGAAAAAATAAATATCCTCTTTTTCATATCGATCCTCCCTTCCTAAACAGGGACACTTCCCCATTAAAGCATTAATTCGGTATCGGGACACTCCCGAGGAGGTATTTGAGGTCCTCGTCCTCGAATTTTATCGAGAATCCTACGAAGGGGGACTCACGGCCCTCGTTGCTGATAAAGTCATCCCATCCGGCCGACAGGTAGATATGTTTTAAGAACCGGTACTCGGCGTACGCCTTGAGGTGCGCGTTTTTATCACTATTAAAATCAAAGGCTTCAAATGTAAGTTGTAAACTATCGTCAAAAGCAAAGTAGTCTATTCCAACTCCGCCGGTTGATTCAAAAATTCCTCCTCTCAAAGCTATATCTTTGAATCTTTTGCCGATCTGCGCGGTAAACAGAAGCTCGTCTCTCTCCCTCTTTTCGGTCCGCGTTGTTGTCCCTCCTACAGTGGTATCGGTCACTGTTCTTCTACCTCTGGGATCGGCAACCACGCCAAGAAGATAGAATTTATCTTCATTCGGCCGTATCGTCAGATCAAAATATCCCTTCCCTTCACTACTATCGAACAAATATTCACCTCTGTAACTGAGAAAAGTCTTAAACTGCTCGGCTTTTGATATATATTGTTCTATCCCTTCCATACTTTTATCGATGCTTTTCAGACCCTCGTTCAGATTATCAACGGTCTCTTCGTCATTGATCAGCTTTCCTATTGTGCCCTTCCCCTCATTAATCTTGTCGGTAATGTCTCTGAGCGACGCAAGGGTTTGATTCAAGTTATCAAAGGCATCCTTATTCTCGACTAACTGGCCTATCGTACCCTCCCCGCTGTCAATCTTTCTCACAACACTGTTCAGTGCCGCAAAGGCCTTTCGCATCTCTGTTGATGCCTCACCGAGATTGGCTATCATCAGATTGAGTTTTTCATCGTTCTGTGTCACGATCCTGTCCAGGTTTTCAGTAATGGACCGAGTGTTCTCTATTATTGCCTTGAGATTTGCTTCTCCTTCAACGCTACCGACAACTTTTTTCAGTGAAGCCGTCACCTCCAGCACATCGGCAGCGATATAACCAAGCTTGCTTAAGAGCTTGTCAATATCAGCCTGCCGCTCCGTTCTGGTAATATCCCCGCCTGCCACAATATATGCCTCCCCCTCTGTTCCAGGCACAATATCGACATATTTATCACCCAGTATACCGTACGACTTTATCTTGGCCTCCACATCCTTTTCCAGTCTTACCGAAGGAAGCACTCTCAACGTGACCAGAGCCTGACCATCTTTGAGTGATATACCTTCAACCCTTCCCACCTCAACACCTGCTATCTGAACCGAGGCATCCCTTTCAAGACCTGCCGCGTTATCGAATACCACATTCACCTGATATCCTTTTTTGACGCCAAATCCGGATTCACCAACCCTGAAAGACATATACCCCAATATAATCAATGCCACCAGAACGAATAACCCTACCTTTGCCTCTGTACTTATTGAAAACATTTCACTCTCCATTGTGGTGCGTTTATAATTGCCGGGTTGTCACTCAAATTACACTTATCGGACCTTCAAGACTCCCGGAAAGGAACTGCCTCAATACAGGATTTGAGGACATTTTTATCTTCTCGGGAGTTCCATATTCTATGATCCTGCCTTTATAAAGCATGGCTATTTTATGACCCACCGTGAAAATTGACTGGACATCATGGCTTATCACCACGCAGGTCAGATCAAAATTTTTCTGTGTTTCAACAATAAGCTCGTTTATTGCCTCTGTCATAACAGGGTCCAGGCCTGTGGTGGGTTCATCAAACAAAACGATTTGCGGGTGCATAGCAATCGCCCTGGCAAGCCCTACCCTCTTCCTCATCCCACCGCTCAATTCTGAAGGCATCTTGTTCTCAACACCTAGAAGACCGACCGCCTTTAATCTTTCCCTTACTATTTCCCTTATTTCTTTCTCTTTCTTTCTTGTATGTTCCCTTAAAGGAAAAGCAACGTTCCCCATTACGTTCATGGAATCAAAGAGTGCCGCCTCCTGAAACAGCATCCCGAATTTCTTTCTCACCTCATTCAAGCCTTTGTCGTTAAGCGATGCAATGTCAATATCGTCAACAAACACCTGCCCGCTGTCAGGTTTCAGGAGCCCGATGATATGTTTCAGAAGAACACTCTTTCCACCGCCACTGCCACCGATAATAACTGTGGTTTTGCCATCCTCTATATCAAGGTTCAGCCCATCCAGGACTTTTTGTTGTCCAAACGACTTATGAATATCAACAAGTTTAATCATATATTTACGAGTTACGGGTTGCGTGTTACGAGTTAAAAACAAAATCACCCTGAATATATTTGTATATTTTTCACTTCTAAAACATAATGGCTGTCAGAAAGTAGTCACTTATCAAAATTGATATGGCCGCAAGAACCACAGCTTCCGTGGTGGCCTTCCCCACACCTTCAGCTCCTCCGGTTGTATTAAATCCCTTGTAGCATCCCACGACAGACAGGATGAGCCCGAAAAATGCCGCCTTGATCAGGCCATTATAAATATCGCCTAAATCTACAAGTTTATTGATATTATTTATAAAAGCGCCCGAGTTAATACCCAGAACAGGCACGCCGACAAAATATCCCCCCAGAATTCCCATAAAGTCCGATACAATGGTAAGGGCGGGGAGCATTATCACTCCCGCAATTACCCTTGGAACTATAAGATGTTTAACGGGATTTGCGGCCATGACATACAAGGCGTCTATCTGTTCAGTCACGCGCATCGTCCCCAGTTCCGCCGCCATGGCGGAACCGGCCCTTGCAGTCACCATCAGGGCGGTAAGAACCGGGCCCAGCTCTCTGGTCATTCCCAACGCTACGGTGGAGCCGACAAGGCTCTCCGCGTTGAACATCCGGAACCCGTAATAACCCTGCAACGCCATGACCATGCCGGTGAATGTCCCTGTGAGAACGACAACAAAAATGGATTTGACGCCGACAAACTCCATCTGTTTGAAAATCAAACGAAGTTTTAGAGGAGGCCGCGCCATCCACGCCAGAACGGAGAGAAAGAGGATAAGAATCCTCCCCATCTCTTCGATATTCTCCAGGATGGCCCTTCCAAAGTTATCAACTGTCGCGGCAATTTTATTCATAAAATCCCGGCGGCCATTCTACAGCGGCCCCTTCTTTTCCGAGTGTGCCTCTAAAGATAATTGTATAATCCTGCTGATCAGATCAGGCTGTGTAATCCCGGAAGCCGCCGCCTGGTGGAAAAGCACCGTGGAAGGTGTCATTCCGGGCAAGCTGTTCGGTTCGAGCACAATTATCCGCCCGTCACCCGGTACAAACATATCTATCCTCGCGTAAGCCTTTAAGTCCAGAGCTGTAAACACCCTTACAGCAACATCCTGTATCTTCTTCAGGACATCCTCCGGCAGCCTCGCGGGAGTTTTGTTCTCTCCCTGACCGTACAGAAATTTATCTTCCAGCGAGAGAACCCCCCTTGTCGGTATCGTCTCTGAGGGCACGAGGGCAACAGGCACATCATTTCCTATAATACCACAGGTTACTTCCATTCCCTCAATGAATTCTTCAACCAGCGCTACATTGTCCCAGTCAAAAGCATTTGTAACCGCATTGCGGGCATCTTCCAGCGACAAAACCTTCCTGACAGCGGTACTGCACCCTTCCCTGGCGGGTTTAATAACACAGGGCATGCCGATCTCTTTTTCTATCTCCCTGAAGATATTGTCTTTGTCGCTTTTCCATCGCCCGGAAGAAACGGCTATCGTCCGGGGAACATCTATCCCGCTCATCTCAAGAACTTTTCTGGAGGCATATTTATCCATGCCTAACGCTGAAGCAAGAACACCGGAACCTACATAAGGAACTTTCAGAAGTTCCAAAAGTCCCTGAATACAGCCATCTTCACCATATTTGCCGTGGAGTCCCAGATATACTATATCCACAAGGGCCTTCAATTCCTCATACGGAACCTTTCTTGCCTCCTCCTCCAGGTCGCATTCGATATCTCCGGTAGAATTCCTTATCAGCATCTTGACCGGTATCTCCCACAAAAAGCCGCTGCTATCCATAAATATAGATACGGGAAGATACTTCTTTTTGTCTATCTTACTGAATATATTTCTGCCGCTCTCAAGAGAAATTTCTCTCTCCGAAGAAATACCCCCCATTATAATGCCGACCTTTACCTTTACCTTTTCCTGATCTTCCAGATTCACAGATTACCTTTCCTGATAGTTTTGTAACTCTCGCTCAGCGAAATCGCGCTGTGTCATATCGTTCGCCTGCCCGAGCGGAGAAAACTGATTTTTTACAACCTTTCCAACTATAACGGCCCCTTTTTTTCTTTATGAATTCTGACTGAAGCCTCTATAAGCCCGGATATTACCATAGATGGAAGCATGCCGGCCTCCGCGGCCTGCTCAAAGAAAAAAGATGAGGGCGCCATACCCGAAGACGAATTGGGGTCTGTAATCAAAACCCTGCCGTCCTCCATGACAAACCCATCTATACGACCATATGATCTGAACCCAAGTGTTTTGAAAGCCTTGATAACATCCGCTTTAATCCGATCAATCACGTCTGCGGGAATATTTTTGGGCGGCGTAAATTTGCTGCATCTCCCCGGCATATATTTATCATCGTATGAGTAGAAATCACTCTGCGGATGGATTTCCGTAACCCCGAGAATATGCGGCCCGCTTTCTTCTTCCAGGACGATGCACGAAAATTCAATACCTCTAAGATATTCCTCGACCAGCGCATACCTGTCCAGTTTGAAGGCACCGGACATTCCATCCTCAAGCGCCTCAGCTTTCCTTACAATGGTCACCCCCATGCTTGACCCTTCTCTGGGAGGTTTTACGACAAAGGGGATATCAAAGGTCTTTGCTATCTTTTCTTTGACGCGGTTCTTGTCCCTTAACCATTCATCCTCCCCGAATACCATACTCTCAGGCACATTGATTCCCGCTTCTCTCAATATCTTCTGCTGCGCGCTCTTATCCATGCCCAAAGCGGAAGCCAAGACACCAGGACCAGTGTATGGAATCCCCACGATCTCCAGAAGCCCCTGGATGCACCCGTCATCACCATATTTTCCATGGAGGGAAATAAAAGCAAAATCTATTTCATTCTTTAACTGTTCGTAAGATATCCGCCTCGCGTCTCTTTCAAGATGCTCTGAAATATCGGTAGTGGTGTTCTGGGACACAAGTTGCCACGGTATAATCCACAATCTTCCCTCACTATCCATAAACACGGGAATACCTTCATATTTTTCTCCGTCCAGGTTATCATAAACATTTCTGCCACTGTTCAGTGAAACCTCTTTCTCGGAAGACATGCCACCTAATATAATCCCTACTCTCAACAACTTCATCAAGACACTTTTCCCTTCAACCTCTTACAGATCCCAGACAAAAGTTACCCCACTGTTGGGAAATACCCATTCATCCTTGCCTATGTTCAGTTCTATCGATTTTCCCTTATCCATTCTTATTTCCGGATACGGGCGTCTTCCGGCAAAAAAACTTACCTCTCTTACATTCTTTAATCCCGCCTTTTCATAGTTGAATGAGATATCCATGCCCCTTGTAGGATAGGCCAGGTAGACGGAAAACATTTTACTGCTTTTGTGCTTCTTTGTTTCTATTTCTATCTCTATTTTTACCTGTCTGTTAAGATATTCCGCAAGACCATCCCCACCGCACAATACCTCATATCCCCGGCCCGTATTTTCCGCGCTGATGACAGGCGCATCCCTGCCGTCAATCCTGACACGAGCCACACTGAAATCTCCCTCGCCGAAGGGATTGTCCGCGCCGTTCAGGAGCCACCGGTATTCACACTTTTCTTCCTCAAACAGCGCCGAAAGCTGGGCGTCATTCCGCGCGCAGCCTATGATGAAAAACTTGTCTCTGAGTGTTTTTATATATTCGATGTGCGTTGTAACTCTAAAATACTCCGCGTCCGTGTTACGAGATTCTTCTTCTCCACCGGGAAAATCGCTTATCTTTATATCATATCTGAAGCCCATTCTTAATTCCAGCTGACGGTTTTCCCTGCCGAAAAGCGTCTCAAACATCTCATAATAAATCGCGTCGGCAAATTCCATGTCGGTGGTCCTGGCCTGGAGACAACCTCGTATCATATTGTCAATCCTGGCAATAGATTTCTCCTCCCCGGGTATAAGGATTCTTCTTAATCTCGGTTCAACCGTATCGGCTTCTCCTTTATTCACAAACACCCGGGGCGCTCTTTTACCCAGGGCACACAGAATCTCATAGCTTATCGTCCCGGCTTTTCCGGCAATTTCACCGGCTGAAATGTACTCTTTCCCCTGTTTTCCCATCAGGACAACTTCATCGCCTATTTCGCATTCAGGTATATGGGTGACATCCACAGTGCACATGTCCATTGAGATGCGTCCCACAACAGGCGCCCTCTTGCCCCTTATCAGGGCCTGGCCCCGATTCGACATAATAAAACCATACCCGTCTCCATATCCTACCGGTATCGTCGCTATCCTTGTGGGCCCTTCTGTAACATGAGATCTCCCGTAACCTATGCTGTATCCCGCGGGAAAATCCTTGAGAATTACGACACTGGTCTTGAAACTCATCACCGGAGCCAGATCCGCCTTTGGAACTGTGCCGGATGAGGGATATACCCCGTATGTCATAATCCCGGGGCGCACCATATTTAGATTGAATCGGGGGAAATTGAGCACGCCGCCGCTGTTGGAAATATGTTTTATGGGAACGTGTATTCCCTTTTTTTCTAACTCTGTTACAACCCCTTCAAACAATTTCCACTGGAGAGAGTTATATTCATTGTCCTCCAGTTCGCTCACGGAGAGGTGAGAGAATATTCCCTCCACTACTATGTTGGGAAGGGCAAGAATACTCTCGACCACGGCAATCGCGTTACTGTATATGGTTCCACCCCTGCCCATCCCCGTATCGATCTCGATATGAACGGGAAGGCGCGCATCTTTTTCAATCAGTTTTCTGCTGAGTTCAACCGCAAAATGAACATCTGAGACAGAGGGGATCAGGTTGTATCTGATAATCTCATCAATCTCATAAACTGTGGAAGGACTCAATATTATGATGGGTGCATCTATTCCGCCAACTCTGAGCTGCGCCCCTTCATCGGCATTAGCGATTCCGAGGGCGTACACACCGTTTTTCAGGGCGGCCTTTGATACCTCAATCGCTCCATGGCCATACGCATCCGCCTTCACTACCTGAAGAACCTTTACGCCGGAATCCACCAACCTGTTTATCTCGTCCCAGTTATGCCTGAAATTATCCAGATCAATTTCCACCCAGCTTCTGTATCTTTGGCCTTTTGACAACATTTTCAACGCGACCCTGCATCCCGGAATTTCATAGCCCGCTTTTCAACTATACATATGTCTTACATCGCGAAGATACTACCAAAACAACAATGAAAGTCAAGGCAAAGGATGCGAAAATCAAAAGGAAAAAGAGAAAGATCATGTAATCGCGCAAGAATATATTGCGACATAGCGCACAAAAGAGACTAAAGGGCGGCACATGGATTGGGGGAAATGTTTATTTTCAAATGGAACCCGGCTAATTTCTTGACAACGCGAAAACGTTAAGATAGAAAAGCACCCATTGCAAATGATAAAAAAAGCCGATGTAGCTCAGCTGGTAGAGCAACTGATTCGTAATCAGTAGGTCAGCGGTTCAATTCCGCTCATCGGCTCCAGATTTCAAGGGGTTAGGCTTAAAATAGCCTAACCCCTTCTAGCATAGCTAACCTATAGCTAAACATAAGTTATTGAAAACTTGAATTTTGTTTAAAGCAAAACAAAGTTTCTTCGAGTTATTGTCAAATGTTGTGTATGGGACCATTAGGCAGCGATCCTCGTTTCTTCAATACCATTGATAAACTTTGTTCCTTCAACCACTTTTTTTAACTTTTCATAACCGGAAAGGCGTTGCCATTT
>JAGGXJ010000046.1 GCA_021163105.1 Syntrophobacterales bacterium | reverse complement strand
TCCGACCGGTTGGGCTCGCCCAGGGGACGCAGCAAGGCTTTTTTAGCAAGCAATGCTGATTTTTCAATCGATCCGCCTATGCCTGCCCCCACAATTACCGGAGGGCATGGATTTGGACCGGCCTTTTTCACCATATCCACAATATGCTTCTTTATTCCTTCAATTCCCGCCGACGGAAGCAACATAACAGAACTGCTCATATTCTCGCTTCCGCCCCCCTTCGGCATGGCTATAACGCGTATCTTGTCCCCTTTAACTATATCTGTGTGGATAACCGCAGGTGTGTTGTCACCGGTATTTTCTCTCGAGATGGGATCACATATGGATTTTCTCAGGAAACCGTCCCTGTACGCCCTTCGGACGCCTTCCTGAACGGCTTCATTAAAATCATCTGTTACATGAACATCCTGTCCCAACTCCACGAATACAACCGCAAGGCCTGTGTCCTGGCAGAGTGGCAGGGATGTGTCCTTCGCAATCTTCGCGTTTTCAATAATCTTATCGAGGGCATATTTGCCAAGTTCCGAGTCTTCCGCCTCAGCGGCTCTCTTGATGGCGGAGAGAACATCTTCCCCGAGATCGGTGCTTGCTTCGATGAAAAGGTTTCTCACTGTGTCCACAATAATGTCACAGGAAATTTCTCTGATGGTGTTCATTAGGCGGTTTCATACCCCCCGACGGAACTCGATGGCCTTTGCCATAGTCATCCTGTCCGCATATTTCAGATCGCCCCCGATCGGAATACCGAAGGCTATCCTGGTGATCTTGACATCTTTTTCCTGCAGGAGTTTTGTAATGAGGAGTGCTGTCGATTCTCCCTGAACGCTGGGATTGGTAGCCAGGATAACTTCCCTGACATTGCTGCCGGATATCCTGTCCAAAAGTTCCTGGAGTCTCAGGGCCTCTGGACCGATGCCGTCAGCGGGCGAAAGCACACCGTGAAGCACGTGGTATGTGCCCTTGAAGCTTCCGCTTTCTTCTATGGCGACGAGAGAATCGGGGTCTTCAACTACGCATATGACACTCCTGTCTCTCGCGGGATCGCCACATATCTCGCAGACATCATCTTCCGTTAGATTAAAACAGATGGAACAGAACCGGATCTTTTGCTTGACTTCCAGAATACTTTCGGCAAGCCTCGCGGCATCTCTCTCGGAAGAATACAGTATAAAAGTGGCCAGTCGTGTAGCCGTTTTCTCACCTATTCCGGGGAATCTGGATAATTCTTTTATGAGACGCCGGATAGGAGGTGCGTAACCTGTCATACTTCAAAAACCCTTCACTACAAAAATTTTCAGATCTTTGTTGTCCTTTGAAAAAATAAAGCAGTTACGGTTTACAGTTACCCGTTCACAGTTGAAAAAACAAAGGATTAAAATCAATACTTCAATCGTTGCATGGTTTATTGAAAAAACCGTGAACTGTGAACCGACAACCGTAAACGGTCCTTAACAACGAAACTTGTAACTCGGAACCCGGACTATGCCAGACCGGGAATATTGAGACCGCCGGTTATTTTCGACATCTCCTCCTGGGCCATTCCCTGCGCCTTGCGCACGCCTTCATTTATCGCCGCGACGACAAGGTCCTGCAACATTTCAATGTCTTCCGGATCAACCACGTCTTTTTCGATCTTCAGCGATATTAACTCAAACTTTCCGTTGACTACGGCGGTTACCATCCCTCCACCGGATGTTGCCTCCACCGTTTTCGCTTCCAGCTCTTCCTGCACGCGCATCATTTTTGCCTGCATTTCCTGAGCTTGTTTCATTATTTTCCCTATGTTAGCTGCCAATGTCGTTACCTCCTTGAGCCATTTATCCTGACATTTACTATTTCAGCACCTTCAAACACATCCATGATCTTTTGCACAAGAGGATGTCTCAGCGCCTCGTTCTTAATGTTGTTTGTCGTACCCGCGGCATTCGGGACCATGCCGTTAGAATTGCGCGTGTCTCCCCCCAGCAATTTAATGTCTATCGTTATACTTTTCCCTAAAAATTCCGCCGCCATTTGTGTCAAGAGATTCATCTGCGGAGCGCTCTTAATGTCATCCAAAAAAACGTAATCTCCCGGAAATCCTACCTTAAGGCAACCGCCCTCATAACTCAGAAATTCTCCACGGCTTATCTTTGAACTTAAAAGACGATTTTTTCCTTCTATAAAACTTTTCAAACCCTGCCACAGATCATCGCCCTCCGTTCTCTCATCCACTCCGGCCTGATCACTTTCGGCAGCCACTGCCTCCTGATCCGGCCGGATCTGTTGCGTCTCTGGAATGTCCCGCCTTTCACCTCCGCCAAGCCTTTTTTCGAGACCTTCCATCCTTGAAATGATTTCATCAACGGGTATAAGCGGTTCAAGATACGCCATCCTGATCACGGCGTATTCCAGGTTTATACGTGGCTCCGTACTTCTGCGTATGTCATCCTCCTCTGCCATCAGTATATCCAGAATACGCTGTATGGTGTCTTTTGATGCGCCCCCGGCCAGCTTCTTCAGATCCGCTATTTCGTGGTCGGGAATATCACCCAATACACCATCGCCATCCGTTATCTTCACTGTAAGCAGATTCATAAAATGTCCCAGAAACATCTGATAAAAGTGCTTTATATCCACGCCGGAATAGTAGGCTTCATCAATGATCTTTAGACACTTGCCGGCGTCCCCTTCAAGAACAGCGCCGGAAAGTTCGAATATGAGACGTCTGTCCGCAAGATCGAGGAGGTCTTCCACATCGCCGTCTTTGATGTCCGTTCCTGCGTACGAGATGACCTGATCAAAGATGCTCTGAGCGTCCCGCAGACTACCCTCACCTCCCCTGGCAATCCAAGACAGACCGACATCGCTTATACTTATCCCTTCTTCCTTTGCTATATGCCCAAGGTTGTCCGCGATCTGCCCGACGGATATTCTCTTGAAGTCAAAATGCTGGCACCTGGAGAGTATAGTAGCTGGGACCTTGTATATCTCTGTCGTAGCAAAGACAAAAACAACATGAGGAGGGGGTTCTTCCAGTGTCTTGAGAAGAGCATTGAAGGCCGGCGTGGTCAGCATGTGGACCTCGTCAATAATATATATCTTGTAACGTGAAGACACGGGAGAAAACTTGATGTTTTCCCGGAGTTCCCTTATCTCATCTATTCCCCTGTTGGATGCCCCGTCTATCTCACGCACATCCAGGGATGTACCCCCTGTAATTTCCATGCAGTTCACACACTGATTGCACGGCTTTTCTGTAGGCCCCTTTTCACAGTTGAGTGACTTGGCCAATATCCGCGCCACCGATGTCTTGCCCGTTCCCCTCGGGCCGCTAAAGATATAAGCGTGGGCTACGCGATCAAGCTTGACGGCATTTTTGAGTGTCTTGACGACGTGGTCCTGTCCCACAACGTCTTCAAATACCTGAGGTCTCCATTTTCTTGCAAGGACGAGATATTCCATGGATACACCTGTGTAAAGTTATTAGAAACTGATAATCTCGTAAAAATCAAGATCGGACGGCAAAGTAAAAAGCGACAGCCGGGGGATCCCGTAGCAAACGCCGAAATTGCTGCCGCTGCTTCCTCCCGGACCTGACGGAGTTCACAACCCGCCGTTCCACGGGGCCCGGCTGTCATACTGAAAATATAAGAGCTTTGCATAATGTCATTCCGAGGAGTGTTAACGACGAGAAATCTTAATGATCCAAGTTTGTTAAGATTTCTCCCTGCGGTCGAAATGACAAATTACGGCATTTGTGCAAAGGCCTCAATATATGGCGGAGAGAGGGGGATTCGAACCCCCGGTACACCTTTGAGGGCATACACACGATTTCCAGTCGTGCTCCTTCAGCCGCTCGGACATCTCTCCATTTTTCTGCTCAGGGCTCTAAGGCCCTATTATACTATGGCGGAGAGGGTGGGATTCGAACCCACGTGAGAGCTTTTGGCCCCCAAATCGATTTCGAGTCGATCCCGTTACGACCACTTCGGTACCTCTCCACGTAAAGATAAACTGTTTATCCATTTTTACAGGACTTGCCCTCATATCCTTTTTTCGCGGAAAAATCTACTCAAAATTTTACCGCATTCCTCCTTAAGCACCCCGCCCGTTACGTCGACAAAATGGTTGAGTTTTTTGTCACCAAACATGTCATAGAGAGAAATGGCCCCTCCCTTGGGATCTGTGGCGCCAAATACAAGTCTCGCTATCCTCGCGTGAATAATTGCCCCCGCGCACATTATGCAGGGTTCAATGGTCACATAAATCGTTGTTCCGGTAAGTCTGTAATTTTCCGTTCTGTCCGCGGCCTTTCGAATAGCAAGTATCTCCGCGTGGGCGGTCGGATCTTTCATCATGATGGGATTGTTATGGGCCTTCGCAAGCACACGGCCTTCCATGGTGATCACGGCGCCCACGGGAACTTCTCCCGATTCAAGAGCAGATTCGGCCTCTCCAATGGCCATTCTCATAAAATACTCATCGCCTTGCATTTAAAAATAATATCATAGTAAACAGAAAAAAACCATTTCAGGATGGAATCTATCTAAAAAGTACCGTATATGATGCGTTGAAGGCAAAGGACATGATTTCAAAAAAGATTTTTGTAATAACTATACTAGTTTCACTTGCGGGACACATTGTTGTTCTGGCTTTGTCCGGTTTTCTGGGAGGCGGTTTTTCAAATGGTGGCGAGGTTTTTACCGTCAGCCTCGAAAAGAGTCTGGACAAGACCGAAAAAGCACTCGACAGCAAAAAAAATGCATTGCGCGATTTACCGGATAACACCCGTAAATCCTCCGGGAGCGATGCCGTAGATACCATAGACCTTGACAGCACGGACACAAAATACTATCCATATCTGCTTCAGGTAAAAAAGATCATTGATAGAAAATGGTCATATCCCGACGATGCTTTTGCCCGTAGGGAGGGGGGAACTACAGTAGTCGAGTTTTCAATAGTGGAAAAAGGCGCTCTTACAGAGTCCCGCGTCCTCACCTCATCAGGTTATGAGTTGCTTGATGCGGAATCGCTACACGCCATAAGATCGGCTGCTCCATTTTCACCCTTTCCCGCAGCATTTGGTCTGGCAAAGCTCAATATAGTGGCAAAGTTCAGGTACACACTTGAAAAATGAACCCGATAATCCGAACAGCAATGGAAGAGTTTTATTTATGAACAATGAAAAAAAGATAATGATCTTTACGTGTGTTGGACATTTTTTCACACATTTCTACGAGGTAATGTTTCCTGCACTGGCCATACCGCTCATGATTTCGCTGAAAATGAACCTGGAAGATGTGCTGAAGTTGGGCTTTCTCATGTACCTCCTGTACGGACTTGCCGCTCTTCCCTGGGGAATGATTTCGGATCGATTCAATAACCGCATTACACTGATAATCTTTTTTGCGGGTACCGGCTCAGGCGCCATATTAACCGCTTTTTCAGACACCCGGACATTCATAATGCTTTCCCTTGCTATTATCGGTTTCTTCGCCAGTATTTATCATCCCGCCGGAATGGGATTGATATCGCTCGGCATGAAAAACAGAGGGATGGCCCTCGGTATTAACGGAGTCGCGGGAAATCTCGGGATGGTCAGCGCGCCTTTCGCGGCCGGTCTCTTGAACTGGCTGATCGGGTGGAAAGCCACCTATCTGATGATCGGCGCCTTGAGCATTATCTGGGGAGTTATTCTGTTCATAGCAAATATCGACGAGACACCTGTACACGCAGAGGCAGGAAAAAATGCCTCCAGTTCTGATAATAATAATATGAAATATTTTCTAATCCTGTGCGTTATCATGACTATCGCCGGTCTCGTCTACAGGGGGAACGGCATTGTCCTTCCGGCTTATCTTGAACTTAAGGCCTCTTTCCTCTGGGACTTTCTCAGCGGTATAGACCTGCATAACATTACCGGGGCAAAGACGGCGGTTGCCGCACTGCTGACTTCGCTCATTTATATGTTTGGTATCATGGGCCAGATTGCCGGGGGCAAAATGGCGGACAGGTACGATCTCAGGTGGATGTACCTTGCATTTCACAGCATTAGCCTTCCCTTCATTATCCTGATGGGTGTATTAAGCCAGGAACTGCTCGTTATTTCGGCCGCCATTTACATATTTTTTTCCCTGGGCATGCAACCCATTGAAAACAGTCTTGTGGCAAAATATACGCCGAGCAGATGGAGAAGCACCGGGTACGGCATAAAATTCATTCTGGTTTTCGGGATAGGGTCTTTCGCCGTTTACCTGGTGAGTTGGATCAAGGAAACATGGAATATCAGCGCAGTATACTTCTTCGCGGGGAGTATGGTTGTTCTCATGGTCTTCCTTATCGCCATTCTGACTTGGGTATCGAGGGGAACTACCTGCCGAAATTAGAACAAATCAAGAAACAATGTTTGACAGCTTCATAAAAAATCGGATTTTGTCTCTTTTGTCATTCCGTGCTTGACACGGAATCCAGTATTTTCAATAACTTCTGGACACCGGTTTTCACCGGTGTGACGGCTTAGGAGACTTTTTACTAGTCCATCATGTTTAATGCTTAATAAAAAATCAAGGGACTATCCGGCAACTGGAATCATTTATCGCGGCCTTGCCTTGTAATCACTCGTAACAATAATATCAGCTTGATCCCTTAATCCCTGTATGATGTGATGCTCTATCTCCAGAACCATCAGTATGAAATCAAAATCCTGATTCGGATCGCGGGCCAGATTTCTTTCCTTCACAGCAGCTATTCTTTTCCGGTAATCTGATTTAAGAAATACCTTCAATGTTGCGTTCTTCAGAGCCAGACCATAGGTCAGATCAACAAAGACAACATCCACCCCGGCAAGTGCGACCGGTACGCGTGCATATCTTCTCGAACTGAGCCGCCTGCAGTCAGATGGCACAAAGACCTCGTTTACACTCCTGTCAGCGGCATTTCCCAGTATGGAATTAAGATGTTCCAGATCCACTTCACCCGGACCCACATACTGTTTTAATTCTCCCTTTGAATATGCCTCAAGGCGCGCCTGGTGGTTTGCCTCCGGGGCCAGCCTGAAGAAGGCATCTCCCGATATCGTGACGCCCCGCAGTTTTTCACCCCTTAGAAGATATCTCAGGTATTCCGCTATCTCGGTCTTTCCCGCCCCCGATTCTCCCCCGAGCACAACAATCGTCCTCTTTTCCTCGCGTAGTGGATTGTTTGCCTGTTTAAGAATATATGGAAGCATGCCCTTCGCGGCCCTTTCATGACGTGGTTTAATCTCCGGGGGATCTCCCCGCCAGGCAAAGGCCGCCCTGTGATAGGCGCGCCCTTCTCTTTTTCTCCGTATCATGCTCCCTCCAGCGGCACCGCCGGGAATTTCACCCCGGCAGAGAGAATCTATGATCTCCCCCTGTTGTGTTCCGATAGCCTTCCAGTTGAATGTACCCAGCGCGAGGGTGTGCCCGCTGGAGGCAATTTTTTTCAATGCGCCGTTTTTACCCATAATCTCGATCAACTTCCGGGCACCGCCTCGCGGATCACCGGGGTTCACAACGACAGCATCACGACCATCCTTTATCCACTTCGTTATGCCCGCCTCCCTGGAGATAACAACAGGGGCGGATGCCGCCATGGCCTCCGCGACACCCATGCTGAATGGTTCCACAAACTGCATGCCGATATAGAACAGGCAGTGGTGAGCAAGAACCGCCAGCACACTCCAGGGCTGGCTGGGAAGCCTTACGATATCGTGACTTGTTAATTCGTATTCTATTATTGTATCCACCACATGTTTCTCAACAGACACCTCTTCCGGCAGGGGTTTCCCGGGAGAACCTCCCACAAGCACAAGTTTTACCCCATCCATAAGCCGGGGGTCAAGGCGCCTTGCCTCGCCAAAGAGTCTCACCACCCCGGGAACATTTTTTGCTTCGGAGAAACGTCCGAAATAGATGAGATACCGGCCCGGGATCAGATCGTACCGCTCCAGCGTTTCCATTCGAGTATCCCCGCCGATATCAAAAAAAGCCGTTCCCGCGCCGGCAGGCATGACAACATTTGGAAAATTACACCCATAATATTTGTTCAGGGCAGTGGGCTCTCTGGGTGTGTTGGCTATCTCGAAATCAGCTCCCCTGAGAGATGCCAGCTCAAAATCTTCTCTTGTCCCAAAATTGTATTGCCTGTCGAACCACATGCCGGGATCATCCGGGTCCAGCCTGAGAGAGATCACCTTGTTTATTCCAAGTGAATGAGGGACTGCCACCACCGGTATCCCGAGCCTTTCTCCCGTCTCCAGCGCGCAGGTCATGCCATCCGCATAGTGTCCAATCACGGCGTGAGCGCCAAAGAGAGCAGACACGGCCACCACATTCTCCGCCAATTCCGGTACAAGCGGATAGATATCCTCCTTGCGCACAAACTCATCCCCGCCCGCCGGAATCCGGACAAGCCACAGGTTCCGGGCAAACCGCTCCACACGCGGGTATGGTTTGAAATACCTTGCAACAATTATCACTTTTCTTCCCTGTTGCGCCCACGCCTTTGATACCTCCAACACATAGTAGGTCTGCCCTCCTGTGTCAGGAACGCCGGCGGGAGGCGGATCTCCCCAGTAACCATGAGTAGAGACCATAACTATTCTTTCCGCGCGCTCCGGTGTTTTCCCACCGAGAGAAGCAGGGATTCCGTTTTCCCGGAATATCCCGTGGTATTCCCGCAGAAGATCCATAGACAGTTCATACTTCGAAGCCAGTATCTCAAGTTTCCGATCATCCATATCGTCCCTACCCTTTGCCATAACAGTATCCCTCCCTCTGCTCATCTCTCTGTCATTGTCCAGTAAACGGTACGTTTGTCAAGTAGAAAGACATAACCAGCCACAAGTTGGTGTAGATGAAAAATGATATTACCGGAATTTACTGCAGGCATTAAAAGACAGGTGATTTAAATTGCGAATTTCATGTAGACAAAGCGGTCTGTCCGTTCGTCATAAAACATAAAAGGACGGGAAGGATTGCTGAAAATGAATGCAAAAAAAGCAGGCCTCATGATAGTTGTGGTGATAATGCTTATTTCCCTTGTCTCTTTACCGGCATGGGCGAGAAGCGCTCAGCATTATCGATGGGAAGGGGTGGCTATCGGCATCGGCGCGGCAATCATTGGTGGCGCTATTCTCGACTCTTGCTGCCATCCCAGGTATGGCGCATATGCCTATAATTACTCACCGCCACCTCCGCGCCGGCATGGACATTGGGCATACGAAAAAATCTGGGTCCCACCAACATATAAGAATGCCTGGAATCCGGCTCACTATACCCGCCGGGGTGAATGGGTTCCCGGTGAATGGATCAGTATCCAGGAGAGATCCGGTTACTGGACCAGTGAACGGGTCTGGGTATCTCGCCGGTAGGGCAGATGAATCTTGTCGCCTCACCATGGGGAAAGTGACAATGTGCATCATCTTGCCGGTCTCGTAATAACCATGCCCTTTTGATAAACCTTAGACCTTTCAATCGGCTTTATTGCCTTCTGCGTGTTTTTGCGCCTTTTCAGAACTACATAAAAATCCTTCGGGAGCACAGACCTTTATGTCGCAGGTGAATTCGCTATCATTCCCGATAGCGTTACTGTTGCCTGTCTCATTGCAATTGTCCGGCAAATGGTATATCTGGATACCTGATCAATATCAGGCCGACTGGAATAGAATAGAAACTCTTAGCAAACAATGGAGGAACGATATGAAAACAATCGATTTTTCTCTGGATGGGAAGATTGCCCTGGTGACAGGCGCGAGCAGAGGTATCGGTGAGGCAATCGCCACGACACTGGCGGAATATGGTGCACAGGTCATCCTTGTTAGCAGAAAACTGGATGCACTCAAGGATGTAGCGGAAAAGATCGGAAAGGCCGGAGGGGTCGCCGTACCCGTTGCATGCCATATGGGAAAGCAGGATCAGATAGGTGACCTCTTCAAGGAGGTAAAGGACAGATTCGGCAGGCTGGATATCCTTGTCAATAACGCCGCGACCAATCCCTACTTCGGGGATATGCTGAGTGCTGACGAAGGAATATGGGATAAGACCAATGATGTAAATCTCAAGGGCCCATTTTTCATGATACAGAATGCCGCGAAGATTATGGCCGAAACCGGGGGCGGGTCCATCGTAAACGTGGCATCGGTGAACGGTATAAGCCCCGCGCTCTTTCAGGGTATCTACTCCATTACAAAGGCTGGATTAATCAGCATGACAAAGGCCTATGCCCAGGAACTCGCGAGTGCGAATATCCGGGTAAACGCGCTTCTTCCGGGGCTTACCGATACTAAATTTGCTGCGGCGCTGTTGTCAAATGATGATATCTATAAATACGCTATAGGCAAAATACCGATGAACAGACACGCGCAGCCCGTGGAGATGGCAGGAGCTGTGCTTTATCTCGTGTCCGATGCCGCATCCTTTACCACAGGGACATGTATAACATGTGACGGCGGAATGCTTATCTGATTGTTACTGACAGAGGCGGCGCGTCACCCTGTCATATCTTTCCTGCTTACTTTGCACCCAATCCCCTTCAGATTGGGTGTACCGTATTCTTTGCCTAACTTTTCCGTAGAGGTAAGCATATTAAGGTTTGATCTTTCCCACCCATACTGAGACTCCGGCGACTCCTCGGGAAACCACCATCCGTGAGAGGCATTAATAATCCTGGGGTCGACAGTATCAGTCAGAGTGGCAGTTTGTGTTATCTTGCCATTCCTGGTTTCGATAATGACTTTATCACCTTCGTTGATATCATACTTCCCGGCCGTCTCGGGGTGAATTTCAACTTTCGGGTGCGGTCTCATCTTTCTCAATTTTTGGACCCATCTGTAGGATGAATGAAGATAATAGCGACTCTTGGAACTGTTCAGTATGAGAGGATAATCGGGGTCATCATCTTCCGGAAGACCGCTGAATTCGGGCAGGGGATTTAATCCGAATTTCTCGGCCGTACTCAACCTTAATTCCACCTTGCCGGTAGGAGTTCGAAATCCCTTTTCTTCGTAAAGCTTAAATCTGTCAGGACCTTTCAAATAACCCTTTTCAACAAACTGGCTGTATGTCAGACCGGCCGGTCTGACAATGTCTTCCAGAAGTTCTTCGTAATCACCATGCCATAGATCCGGCGGACTGATGAGCTTGCCCAGTTCATTCATGATTTTAATGTCAGGCCAGCACTCTTCCGGCGGGTCAACCACTTTAGGCCGTGCCATAATGATACCGTGTCCGAGACCGTAGTGGCCGATATCATTGATTTCAAACTGGCTTGCAACAGGCAGGACAATATCCGCCATGGATGCCGTAGGGGTCATGAACAGATCGGCAATTGCTATGAAATCAAGTTTCATAAATGCATCATAGGTCCGTCGGCTGTCGGCATAGGATAACATCGGATTTGAACACATGGCATAAAAACCTTTGACCGGATAAGGGACACCTTTGAGGATAGCCTCCTGAAAAAACGACGGCGCGATGGTCATCAGCCTGGGAATAACACGGTGATGGGTGCTGATCATCTCTTTCCTCTTGTTCGGAATAAGGTCGGCACGGACAAATTGCCCTAATCCCATGATTTTCGGGTCATGGGCCGCAACATTTCCACCCGCGACATCAAGATTGCCCGTTATTGCCATTAAACAGATCAGCGCTCTTACTGTATCAAAGGTATGGATATTGTGTTCGATGGGATTTCCCCACTGTATAACAGCCGGCTTCGATGTTGCGTAAAGTCTTGCCGTCTCCCTGATGAGATCGGCTGGAACCCAGGTTATTTCAGAGACTTTCTCAGGTGTATATTGTTTGACATGTTCCGCGAGGTCCTCAAACCCATGGGTCCACTTTTCGACAAATTCCTTGTCATACAAGAACTCTTCAATGATGACATTTAAGAATCCCAGGGCAAGCGCGTGATCCGTTCCCGGTCTTATTTGAAGCCATTTCTTCGATTTATCAACCAGATCGATCTTTCTCGGATCAATGACAACCAGCTCTGTTCCCTGTTTTAACTGTTTCAGCAGCAGGCTGCATATCTCTCCCTCCTCATTTGTAGAAGTGATATTGCTTGCCCACAGGATGACCAGTTTGCTTTTTTGATGAAAATCCCCCACGGGATAAAAACCACAGGTATGGATACCCGTTATCTCACGAGGGGCGTGGCATACATCCTGAGACGCGATAACATTAGGAGAACCGAAAAGGTTGGCAAGACGGATCAGGACAAAGTGTTCCAGGCCTTTTGGCATGCCGACACCGAATGCAACTCCCTTTGCGCCGTATTCTTCTTTTATTTTATTCAGGTTCTCAGATGTGTATTGAAGGGCCTCTTCCCAGGAAATCCTTTCCCATTTTCCTTCGCCCCGCTTTCCCACTCTTTTCAAAGGATATTTGAGACGATCAGGGTGTGTAAGACGATCAGGTGATGCCACTCCCTTGGGACATATATATCCCTTGTTTAAAAATCCGTCCGGGTCTCCCTTGACTTTTACAATCTTGTTGTCCTTCACGCCAACCAATAAACCACATCCACCGTGGTCCATTCGTGCGCAGTGTGTTTTCACCCAGCGTATATCATTTTCCATTAAATATTCTCTCCGTTTTAATTCTCTTTTCTCTCTTTCGGGCGTTCTGACCATTTCGATTTTTGACCTTCAGAAACACCCGGAGCAAATTTTTGAGATGATTCGACTATATGTTAGAGAAACCAATTGATTCGAGTCTGACCCTGTTTTCCCTTATCCGATAAAATCCATTACTTCTTTGTTGAACTTGTCGGGATCCTCCATGTGAAGACAATGTCCGCATTTTGGAAAGGATACCAGTTTGGCATCCGGGATCTGTTCTTTCTGGTACTCACTTGTTTCCGGCAAGTATAGCTGGCTTTCTTCTCCATAAGTAATAAGACATGGCACTGTAATCGTCGGCAGAACGGATCGGTAGTCCTGAATAGCCATCGCAATCCACATGTTTATCATGACATGCGGCGTATTTTTATTTGCCTGCTTGTGGGCCCAATCGTACTCGTCCTGGTTATACCCTGATTTGGCAAACGTGGCTGGTATAGATTGATCGGTGAATCTACCCCAGTCCTTACACATTGCAGCCAGGGTAGCCAGGTTATCCTCATGCCTGTAATTACCGTACAATCCATATTCCCATTCTTCATCTGTTATCAACTTGGGGGTCATGTCTATGAAGCACAACTTATTGAGATTGTCACACCCAAATCGTTTTACGTATTCCCAGATGATGTGTACACCCATGGACCATCCAATCAACGAAACCTCTTCCAGGCCGAGATAGTCTATCAACTCCGCGAGATCTAAAGCAAATTGTTTCATAGTCAGAAGCTGTTCCGTAACATCGGAATCCCCATGGCCTCTCAGATCGTAGTGAACAACTCTGTAACGCTTCGACAGTTCCTGTGTCTGCTTTTTAAAATGTCTGTGACTGCACGACCAACCGTGCACTAAAACGACAGGCTTCCCCTCTCCTTTTTCCTCGTAATAAATCCTAACAGTATCGTCGGTAACATAGTATGGCATAATAAAATTTCCTCTGGTTGATAAAATTTCGTTTTTTGGTCAAAGCCACCCCAAATTCACAGTAGCGTAAATATCTTGTGTAAATTTATAAAGGTATAGAAAAGGGTCACCCTATTTTACAAAACTACTTTTTTCATCAATTTTTCAATGGGAAATGGCCTCCCATGAGCAGGATAGATTTTCTTTGCCCCCTTATCAATCAGCTTCCTCCAACTGTTCTTTAAGGCAGGCATATCTTCAGCAAATATTGGAAGGTTTGGACCTATTGTCAGCGGCAGACCATTCATCGCCATGTCTCCAACAAAAGCCTCTCCTGAGTCCAGCACCACAGAAATGGAACCGGGAGAATGACCAGGTGTAAATACAATTTTTCCCTTTATGCCAAATTCCTCAAGCGAGTAGTCTTCTTCTCCAATAACAATGTCAACTTCACTCGGCTCTATCGAAAATTTCTTGCTCCAACCCTTCAGTAAAGCAGCTAATATTTTCCCCCATCGTGTTACACTTGGCGGCATAGTCATCTCTCCTTTTACTAAGATGTCTTTCTCGTATTCTTGAACTACAACTTTTGCGCCTGTCATATCTTTTATCTTTTTTGTGCAACCGATGTGATCCCAGTGGCAATGGGTAATGACTATAGCTTTTATTTCCTTTGGATCAATACCTATAGCCTTCAGTCTTTTGGAAAATTTATTGAATTCTCCCGGCATTCCAGCATCTACTAAAATCGTACCTTCATGCTTGATGATATAGCAATTTCCGACACGACCTTTTATGATTTGTATATCCATTGCTTTCTCCGATTTCTAATTAATTAAATCGAATCTGACCCTGTTTTCCCCAAAAGGACAGTGTGGTTGCGACCTATCCCGGGACTGTCGATCACATTAAAACCATTCTGTTCAGCAATAGAAACAGTTATTTCAAAATCCCTTTCTGATACATGTCCCTTTGGTTCTACTACAAGAAATGTTCCAGCAGGTTTTATCGTTTCATATATCTGAGAAAAAAACACGTGAGCATCAGGAACTTCGTGCACAACAGCAGACGCGAAAGCGAAATCGATTTTTTCCTTAAGGTCATCCAGACCGAGTGAATTATGGTGACATACGCGTGTTTCAATTCTATTGGCCAATCCTGCTTTCTGTGCGCGTCTTTCGAGTGACTTAATCATCTTCTCCTGCACATCCACACATACGACCTTCCCGTTCAAACCGATCATCTGTGCAAGAGGCAAACTGAAGAAACCCATTGCACAGCCAATATCTAAAATCT
>JAGGXJ010000103.1 GCA_021163105.1 Syntrophobacterales bacterium | reverse complement strand
CTCCGTTTGATAATATCAATGTTAGACGGGCGCTGAGATATGCCATTGACTATAATGGGCTTCAGACGGTTTTTGGCGAACTGGCTACTGTCTGTCCCGGTCCGTTTGGACCAAATACGCCTTTTACTAGACATCCAGCCATTAAGCTCTGTCGATATGATCCCGAAAAGGCGCGGAATATTCTTGATCAGGAGGGACTTTTAGATACGGATGGGGATGGTTTTCGCGAATACAATGGTAAAAAAATAGAAATCGGAATCTTGAGTTCAAAAAATGTGGCCATGGGTTCTCTCCTGTCTGAATATTTTAAAGCGATTGGGATCAAGGCGGACTTGACGCCCAAAGAGAGCGGCGTAATATTTCAGGTGCTCGACCAAATGGACTACGATATTGCCGTACATCCGAATATCCCCTCTTTTTACCTTGATCTTTACGAAACATTTCATTCGCACGGCAGGTGGTCGATTCATCTGGATAATCCCAAAATCGATGAACTGCTGGATCAGTACGTGGTTTGTAGTGATTATGAAAGGTTCAAACAAGTAAATGAACAAATCCAGGAAGAAATTCATAAGCAGGCGATCATCCTTTTTGCCGTTAATGAAAGCAAACTGGCCGCTTATTATAAGGAGCTTGGCGAATTTATATATCCACCGGAAGAATGGGTAGGCGCTGTCCAGGAGATATGGCGAATTAAATAAATAATTATGGGACAATATCTTATTAGACGCCTGATAAATACGATTATTGTTTTGCTCGGCGTTGTAACTCTAACATTCTTCTTGATGCGTTTTACCGAGGGAGATCCGGCCACTATCATTGCCCTTGATAAATACGGCGGCCAACTAATTTCTCCTGAAGTTATTGAGCGGCTATCTTTCGAGGAAGGGCTGAACCTGCCAATCCATGCTCAGTTTTTCAACTGGTTAAAATTAATAAGCAGGGGTGACTTCGGCAATTCACTTATAAGCGGAGTACCGGTTTGGGATGAGATTATGCTCCGTTTTCCATATACCCTGAAACTGGCAATTATCTCTGTCTTGATAACCTGCCTGTTTGCCATACCGGTCGGTATTTATTCGGCCTATTACCAAGACAGATGGTTAGACCGTATCACGCGTTTGTTGGCCTCATTCAAAGTTTCAATCCCAAATTTTTACCTGGCTATCATATGTATCCTCATCTTTTCCGTAAAGCTAAAGCTCTTCCCCAGTTTTGGATGTGATGGGCCAAGTTATTTCATCTTGCCTGTTTTTGTATTGGTCGTCTCGCAAACCGGTTTTACAATAAGGATTGTTCGATCTACCGTGCTCGAAATATTGGAATCCGAATATGTTCAGTATGCTTATGTACGTGGTCTATCCACGAATCGGATACTCTTTGTGCATGTGCTGAAAAACGCACTGGTTCCCATAATAACTTATATATCATTACAATTTCTTATGGCAGTTGAAGGGGCAATAATTGTAGAAACAATATTTGCCTGGCCCGGTACAGGCAAACTCTTTCAAGAAGCCATATTTGGTCGGGATTTTACCATGATACAGGCGCTGGTGTTGTTTTTTGCTGTATTAGTATGCATAGTCAACTTTATGGTCGATATCCTCTATCTGGCTATAAACCGCCGCATAAACTTTTTGTAAGTAAGAGATACAAGACCTATGATAAAAGAGATACAATCGAAAAGATTGATTTATAAACCATATATTTATTTCTTGTTATTTATTACTATAGTTAGTGTTAGTCCTTCCATCTTTTCACCAAATAGTCCTTATGCTACCAACGTTTCCAGACGATTCGAACCGCCATCTACCACATATTTTTTTGGCACAGATGAACTCGGCAGGTGTGTTTTCAGCCGGATAATCTACGGAATGAGGATATCACTTGTAACCGGGTTGTCTATCCTCCTGTTGTCTTTGTCCTGCGGAGGATTGCTGGGCGCACTGGCCGGCTACTTTGGAGGTTGGCTGGACGAAGTTATCATGCGTCTGACGGATATATTCATGACCATCCCTTCTATTGTTTTCGCGCTTGTCCTAGCACGGGCCCTCGGTCCTGGAATAGGAAATGTGATAATCATCCTTTCTGTTACTATGTGGACGGGATACGCCCGTATGATACGGGCACTCATATTGGATATAAAAAACGAACATTATGTGGAGACAGCCAAGATCATCGGCCTCAACAATATATACATATTTGTAAAACACATCCTGCCTGGCGTATTTCCTTCCATATTGGTTATGGCCACCCTTGGTGTGGGAAGGAACATACTAATGACTTCTTCATTAAGTTTCCTGGGCCTGGGGATTGTCGAACCTACACCGGAATGGGGTGCAATGCTCAATAAAGGCACAACTTATATCCGCACTGCGCCCCATATCGCCCTATTTTCAGGGCTCTTTATATCTTTGACGGTCCTCTCCTTTAATCTACTGGGTGATGCACTCATCGGGAACACCGGACATCGAAATATTTTTATGCGTGGGTTAGGAGGCTCAAAGTGAGTGATCTCTTACGGGTAGAGGAGTTAAAGGTTAACTATGACAGCTCAAACGGCAGAGTTTACGCGCTTCGCGGTGTCTCTTTCAACGTTAAAAGAGGGGAAATTGTCGGCATCATCGGTGAAACCGGCTCCGGAAAAACAACAATATGTCACGCGGTAATGGGGCTTATTGGAAAGAAAGCCGACATATCCGGTAAAATCCTTTTCAAAGGGCGAAATGTATCAACCCTCGCGGAAGAAGATTTACGCAAACTATATAGTAGAGAAATAGCATTACTCCCCCAGAATATTGCTTCGTTAAATCCATTCATAAAAATTGGAACCCATATTAAAGAGACGTTAAAAGCATGTTCCAATATTAAGGGGGCGCGATCCCTTAAGAAAAAAGCCTTGGATTTATTGACGACTTTTCAGTTTTCCGACTCTAAGCTTGCTTATCGTTCTTTTCCATTTCAGTTGAGTGGCGGAATGAATCAAAGAGCCCTTATGGCCATAACCTTTTGCTGTTCCCCTTCTTTGGTAATAGCTGACGAACCGACCAAAGGCCTTGACCTTGGGTTGAAGGATACCTTTCTTGAAACAATGGATCGTTTGAAAGGAGACCGAAATATTTCAATGTTAATAGTCACCCATGACCTCGAAGTTGTAGAGAAAGTATGTGATCGAATTGCAGTGATTTATGATGGCTTGTTTGTAGAGACAGGGAAAGCAGGAGATGTCATGTCGACGCCTCTTCATCCATATACCCGTTCTCTAATACAAGCCTTACCGAAAAATGGGATGTGTCCCACATGGGGATTTGCACCGAGTTCGTTTGAGAATAACGATGGTTGCTCCTTTCAACCCCGATGCCCCGTAGGCAAGAGACTTAAGAAAAAGCATGTTGTTCCCTCATCCGTTATGGTTGGTAAAGACCATTTGGTTTGGTGTTGTGATGTTAAAGGTTAGAAATCTGACAAAGGTTTATTATACCGGTATATTTTCCAGAAGATCGATATTTGCCTTAAATAATCTCTCTTTTGATGTTAACCGGGGCGATATTTTTGGAATTGTAGGTGAAAGCGGCTCCGGGAAGACTACTGTGGCTAAGATTTTGTTGAGATTGATAGAGCCTGATCATGGAAGTGTCTATTTTGACAAACAAAACCTATTAACTCTAAACGGCGAAAAGCTGCGAAGATTTCGTCAGAGGATACAGGCAGTCCCCCAGAATTATGAAAGTGCCTTGAACCCGCGCATGAAAATCGATGAGAGCCTAAAAGAAGTATTCCTGGTAAAAGGAAAAACGCGCTGCAAAGAAATAACGAGACAAAGTTTGTCAGCAAGACTTAACGAGGTCGGCCTTAAGGAAGAGCATCTGGATCGCTACCCTGCCCAGCTCTCAGGCGGACAATTACAGCGTGTCAACATAGCCCGTGTCATGGCCCTGGAACCCGAGTTGATCATAGCGGATGAGCCTACTTCCAATCTCGATGTCTCTGTTCAGGCCCAGATTATACATCTGATGTTGGACTTGAAAAGGAAGACGAATTCCACCTTAATTTTTATTTCCCATGACCTGGATCTGATCTCGCTAATATGCGACAGAGTCGCTGTTATGAGGAAAGGGGAAATTGTTGCAATTGGAGTGACAGAAAAAATATTAAACCATGGGGGTAAAAAATGTCTTTTTCAATGACATTCGTCTCGGTTTCTGACGGCGGATTGCGCTACCTTGCCGAGGTTGTGGAGGGCTTCATTGCTGGAGAAGAATTCGGCCATCTCTTTGAAGGCAAAATAAAGATAGAGATGTATTTTGTGGGTGAGCACAAGGATCACTCAGAAAGTTTTTCAGCAATTGAGAGGTCGATCCTATCATCAGATATTGTCTTGCTCGATTTGATGGGTGCAGACAGGTCGGTTTCAGACAGGATTGACAAGATAATTGAAGGATATGGAAGAAACGTAGTGTTGCTTGGATACGGAAGTGAATATCTCAGGTCGCGCGTGTGTCTGGGTTCTTTTTCAGTCAGCAAGATGATGAAAATTATGGAACTAATGAGAAACAAGGGAAACAAACAAGATGAGGCCTCTTTTGATATGGAAAAGATGCTTGACAGGATGGGAACCCTTGGCAAAATAGCGCCCTTTGGTTTGCTCAAGGATATGCGGAACTGGGTCCTGCTGGGAAAATTCTGGAGAAATGCAGGCCCCGAAAACATAAAGAATATGATCCTGCTACTATGCCGCGACTACGGCAAGATCAAAGAGCTGCCCAGACCGGGGAAGCCGATAGATTTTTCAAGGCATGTTCTTTTTGATCCTGAAAATCTTCGTGGGTTTGAGACCCTTAGTGAACTAAAAAAAGAATGGGGATGGAATAAAAATCTCAAAACAGTTGGGTTACTTTTTCATAATTTCAATTATCCGAATTATTCCTTCGGTATTCTTTCAAAGATCATAAAACATCTGAGAAGAAAATATAATTTCGTTCCTTTCGGGATATCGTTTGGCTCGGACAAGTATGAAAAGATAAGCAGGATACTGGATGAAGGCCTGAAACTCGATCTTATGTGGAATTTTCTGCCCTTTCGATTCGGTGCCGGGCCGATGGGTGGTGATGTTGAATCAGGCCTTAAGATATTCCGCAGATTGAATGTCCCGATCATGCATCCGTTTTTCTTGGGCAAACGGAAGATAACGGACTGGGATAAATCATTTAAAGGCCTCAGTCCGATGGAGATTATTGTCCATATTATGCTTCCCGAATTGGATGGCGTAGTAGAGGTCGTCCCCATTGCAGCCTTGTGCGGCAAACAGAACAACAGGATCGCCGATTTGCAGGAATTGCGTCTTATTGAGCATCGTTTTGAAAAATTAACCGCCCGCTCGGAGAGCTATATTACTCTCCGAAATAAGAACAACAAAGATAAGCGTATCGCCTTTGTGCTTTACAACTACCCACCGGGGGAAGGGAATGTTGGAGGTGGATCCTTCCTGGACACCTTTAAATCGATTGAACTGATCAGCTCAAGAATGAAGGATACAGGATATCGCTGTGATCAAATATCGGCCTCGGATTTAGAAGAGACATTTATGAATAATGGCGTATGCAATTCGGCCCAATGGTCTAACCGGGAAGCTGTTAAACCCCGCTATAGTCTTGAGAAATATGTAACAGACACAGGTAGTAATCTACACAAGCTTATGATTAATCGCATATCAAAAGATTGGGGGAACCCACCTGGGCGTATCATGTCGGATGACGAATCATTTCTTATCCCGGGCATTATAGACGGAAATATATTTGTTGGATTACAACCATCAAGAGGTTCTTTCGAAGATCCCTCCAAACTGTATCATGATAAGGAACTGCCACCTCATCACCAGTATCTGGCCTTTTATCTCTGGCTGGAAAGGGAGTTTAAGGCAGATGTTGTTATCCATGTGGGAACCCATGGAACACTGGAGTTTTTACCAGGCAAGGAAAGCGCTCTCAGCGATAAGTGTTTTCCTGATTATCTAATAGGCAAGATGACACATCTGTATCTTTATTACAGCGGAAATCCATCAGAGGCGACTATTGCCAAACGCCGCACTTACGCAGGTTTGATCAGTTATTCAGGACCACCTTTCAGACGTTCCGGCTCCTATGGCGATTATGTAGAACTTGAGAATATGATCAACGAATACATTGAGGCAGGGCAGTTGTTACCTCAGAAACAGACTGATCTTATGAAAAAGATCAAGAATAAAGTTGCACAAATGAAATTGCTCATAGACGGTGATTTTACGATAGATAATATTTCCAGAGAACTGATCCGGCTAAAAGGCTCCTTGGTGCCTGTTGGTCTTCACGAATTCGGGAAAGACTTCAGCACAAAGGAAGAGGTCTGCTTTCTTTCAGCAATATTATCTTGGAACAGAGGGGATATCTGCTCAATTAAAGAAATCATTGAAAGTGCATATGATGACCTGAAACTTCCAAATCTCAAAAAAGTAGCAAGCACAAAGAGCCTGGTTAGGGAAGGTCAGATATCCGACCTTGTTGACGCTCTTGTTGAAAACTATTTTTTAGGAGATAAAACTTTGTACAAGACATTACATGAACAGTTATCGCGTAGCAACCGAGGAAAGATTTCAGCAACCATGAAATACGGGGAAGAGTGTCTTGAACGTCTAAAAAGTACTAATGAAATCGGTGGGTTGCTCAGCGGATTAAACGGTAACTACATCGAAGCGCGTCTTGGCGGAGACCTGATTCGTGATCCGGAGGTTTTCCCGACCGGATACAACATTTATCAATTTGACCCCAGACTCGTTCCTTCCGAGGTGGCGTTTGAACGGGGGAGTGAGATTGCAAACAGCACGCTTGATTACTACATTAAAGAACACAAGAATTACCCTGAAACGGTTAGTGTTGTTCTTTGGGGCCTGGAGACCTCAAAGACAAAGGGGGAAACCATCGGGCAGATACTTTCATATCTGGGTGTAAAAATTAAAAGGGGCAATGACGTATGGGAGACCAAATTTGAAATCATACCTCTATCCGAATTGAAACGACCGCGTGTCGATTGTCTGATAACAATTTGCGGATTTTTCAGGGATATGTTTCCTAACCTCATCGATCTTTTGGATGAAATTTATGATGCTGTCGCTTCGCTCAACGAACCTGTAGAGATGAATTTCGTCAGAAAACACAGCCTGTCCATCTACAAGGAAATGATAAAAGAGACAGATGAGTCAGTGGCCAGGGAATTGTCCATGGCGCGTATTTTCGGCCCGGCTGAAGGGGAATACGGCACCGGCATAACCACGATGATCGAAAGCAAAAACTGGAATGAAGAGGTCGAAATAACCGATGCCTATCTCAGCGCCCAAAAGCATGTATATACAAGAACCAGGAGGGGCGAGGCGCAAAGGAATCTGTTTGAACATAATTTAAGCAAGGTGGATCTCGTTTCGCAGG
>JAGGXJ010000044.1 GCA_021163105.1 Syntrophobacterales bacterium | reverse complement strand
GAACGGTTCAGGTTATACCTCATATCACCAACGAGATAAAGGATTACATCAAAAATACAGCCGCTGGTGTCGATGTTGCTATTGTGGAAATAGGCGGAACTGTTGGAGATATTGAGAGTCTGCCCTTTCTGGAAGCAATAAGACAGTTCCGGAATGAGGCTGGAAAAGAAAACGCTATTTTTATCCACCTGACCTGGGTTCCTTACCTTAAGGCGGCGGGAGAGGTAAAAACAAAACCGACACAGCACAGCGTAAAAGCCCTTCGTGAAATCGGTATTCAGCCGGATATCCTTCTCTGCCGGACAGAAGAATTTTTGTCAGATGATATAAAAGCAAAAATTTCCCTTTTCTGTAATGTGGAAATTGAATCGGTTTTTACCGCAAAGGATGTTAGCTGTATTTATGAAGTCCCCCTCATCTTTCATAAGGAAGGTGTAGATGAAAAAGTCGTGAATCTTTTAAATGTATGGACCGGACAGCCTCGTCTGGGCGAGTGGGAAGAGGTAGTAGATAAGATAAAAAACCCCTCCCATGAAGTTTGCATTGCCATTGTGGGAAAATATGTTGACTGGGCAGACTCCTATAAGAGCTTGAATGAAGCCCTGGTTCATGGCGGCATTCCAAACGATTGTAAGGTAACCCTGCGTTTTGTCGATTCGGAGCAGATAGAAAAAGATGGAATTACGGATCAGCTTAAAAATGTGGGGGGTATTCTCGTTCCTGGAGGATTTGGCAAACGGGGAATCGAGGGTATGATCCAGGCCATAACTTATGCCCGTGAAAACAATGTGCCCTTCTTCGGCATCTGTCTTGGTATGCAGATGGCCGTTGTGGAGTACGCGAGAAATGTATGCGGCATGGAAGGGGCGAACAGCTCCGAATTCAATAAGGATACGGCCTATCCGGTGATTGATCTTCTCCCGGAACAGAATGGTGTTGTCGATATGGGCGGTACCATGAGACTGGGGGCCTATGAATGTCTTTTGGGCGCGGACACCTTCGCATTCGAGGCATATGGTACGAAAAAGATAAGTGAACGACACAGGCACCGCTATGAATTCAACAACGAGCACAGGACTGTACTGACCGGAAAGGGTCTCCGTGTCAGCGGAACATCACCAGATGGACACCTTGTGGAAATAGTGGAACTCAATGGCAATCACTGGTTTCTGGGTTGTCAGTTCCATCCCGAATTCAAATCGAAGCCGAGAAAACCTCATCCCCTCTTTCGCAGCTTTGTTGAGGCATCTCTGAAGTATGCGGAGACAAAGTAGCTGGGATCCCATAATAATGGGAAGCCATATCATAAATATCACCTTGAAAATACTAAAGTATCTTAAAAGCTGGGGACTGGTCATCGGAAAGGATCCCGGACAAGTTCTTTCTAACGCGGTCATTCTATTCCCGGTGTTTTCCGACAGGCTTTTCTGCGGGCTTACCGGAATCTTGACGGTAAAGGGGAATATCCGTGTTGAAGAAAAGGATATGGCGGGAAACCTTCGGAATATACCACAATTTGCATAAGCAGGAGGGGAGGTATCTCTCTTGAGATGAGATCGAGGGTAGAAAAACCGGCCCCCTTGAAAGGAACGAAAAAGAATATTATCGGTACCGGAGAGATGTACGCCGGACTCGGAAAAACCGACAGAGCGCCCATTGTTATTATCCCGCTCCTCGGAGAGGATCACAGGATAAGACATGTTCTCCTCGTCCATGTAAACTTCAGGAGTGACCTGATTGTATCGGAAAAGAAAGAAGTTCTTGGCGATAAGTTCAACAAGATAAACAATCTTGTAAACGAATACGATCTTGCGTGGGGCGATCACTTTCTGGATAAAATCCCGATAGAATCTCTTCTCGGGGAGGGGGTTGATGTAATAGCGGGGGAAATCATAGATTCATCAAGGGGGGAGCAGCGATTAAAAATATGGCCTCCCGGTTGCGGCGCGGGCCGGCAAACCTTCGGTGTGTTCGCGGACGAATATCTGATCAGAGATTTCTCTGAATAAAATCGACGGCGTTTCTGAAAATTGAAAGTCCTGCTCCATCTTCAGGCATGATTTCTCTTGTCCATCGGGGATGATTGGTATAGTGCAGGTATGCTTCCGGATGAGGCATAAGACCGAAGATCCTCCCTGTTTCATCGCATATTCCCGCGATGGCGTCCACCGAACCGTTTGGATTGTCCGGGTAATCCATCGTTGCTCTTTCATAATTTTCATCACTGTACTGCATAACGATATGATTGTTTGTGTGTAGTTTCTCCAGTATGACGGGGTTTTTTGTGACGATTTTCCCCTCGCCGTTCCTTACCGGAAGATATATTTTTTCAAGACCCCTTGTGAAAACGCAGGGTGAATCCCCGTTTATCCTGAGATAAACCCACCGGTCTTCAAAGCGTCCCGAATCGTTGAATGTCAGCGTAACTGTCTGGGTGGAATAATCTCTGTCAAATGCCGGAAGCAGTCCAAGCTTGACCATAAGCTGAAAGCCGTTGCATACACCCAGGATAAGCTTGCCGTCAGCAATAAATTTGACAAACTGTGCGTACAATTTTTCTCTTCCGCCCTTTATATCTGCATGGATGATCCTGTTCGCTCCTGCCTTTGCAGACCCCAGATCGTCTCCATCCAGAAAGCCGCCGGGGAGATTGAGGAAATGGTAATCGTCCAGACGTTTTTCACCATAAAGCAGTTCGCTGATATGGACAATATCCACTTTGGCGGATCCCGCAAGCCTGCAGGCATGGGCCATTTCCATTTCGCAGTTTGTGCCGTTTCCGGTTATCACGATTGATCTTACTCTATTTGCCATTATCTCTGCTTTTCTAAAAGTTCAGCGGTTTCTGCCACACCTTTTTCAAGTCGTTAATATCTTCTTCTACGATGGTTTCCCCATTTGTTCCATAAACCCTGAAGGTTTTATTCGATGTTATTTTTCCCGCGCAGGCGATGATATTTCCAGCCAGAATGCCTTCAAACTCTTCTCTCGATTTGGGGAAAACGGTTGCCACAAACCGGCTCTGCGATTCCGAGAAGAAAAGATAATCATCTCTTTCGATCCCTTCACGCGGGACACGCGAAAGATCAACATCCATCCCAAGTCCCCCGGCAAAAGCGGTTTCGGCGAGGGCAATGCCGAGTCCTCCATCGGAGCAGTCGTGGCAAGAGGCAACCAGCCCTTTGTTGATTGCCCCGGTCAATGCGTCGTAGAGGTTCTTTGCCTTGAGGGCATTTACTTTGGGGACATTATTGCCCGTAAACCCGTGCAGGGCGAACCACTCAGACCCTCCGAGTTCTTCGCGGGTTTCACCCAGCACATACACCAGATCACCCGATTTCTTCGCGTCCATGGTAACCGCCTTTCTTACATCCTCAATCTTTCCCATTGTGGAAAAGAGCAGAGTCGGCGGTATCGATATTTTTGTTTCCCCTATGATGTAGTCATTTTTCATGCTGTCTTTTCCGGAAATACAGGGAACCCCGTATGCCTTTGTATAATCGTAGAGCGCTCTGTTCGCACGGACGAGCTGTGCCAGTTTATATTGACCGTCCGGGGTTTTCTCCGATTCCACCGGATCGCACCAGCAGAAATTGTCTATACCCGCCAGCCGGGCGAGAGAGCCCCCCACGGCTATCGCGTTTCTGACCGCCTCGTCTATTGCGCAGGCAGCCATGTGATATGTGTCTATGTCACTGTACCGGGGGCAGATTCCATTGGACACGACAACACCTTCAAAGGAGTCGAGTATCGGTCTTATTACCGCCGCGTCACTCGGGCCATCATTTGCGACGCCGACCAGCGGTTTGACAACACTCCCACCCTGCACTTCATGGTCATACTGCCTGACGACCGATTCCTTGCTGCAGATATTCAAACGTGAAAGCATGTCTTTCAGGGCTTGTCCCATATCGTCTGGTTCCGGGAAATCCGGTTCTTTATGTTGGGGGGGTATCCACTTCGCGTTCAGTTGCATCCGGGGGAGTCCGTCATGCAGGAACTCCATATCAAGATAAGCCACGGTATCATCTCCGTAATAAGCATGGAACTTTCCGGAATCTGTGAAGGTGCCGAGAATGGTAGCCTCGACGTTCATTTTTCCGGCGAGATCAAGAAATTCTTCGCAGTTTTCCGGGGGCACCGCGAGGCTCATCCTCTCCTGTGCCTCCGATATAAGGATCTCCCATGGTTTCAGCCCGGCGTATTTCAGAGGGGCTTTTTTGAGATCAAGCTCACATCCTCCGCAGAGTGTGGCCATTTCACCGACGGACGATGAAAGACCTCCGGCGCCGTTGTCTGTTATCGTTCGATAGAGGTTCCTGTCCCTCGCGATAAGGAGAAAATCTGTCATCTTTTTCTGGGTTATGGGGTCGCCGATTTGTACCGCGGTTACGGGGGAATCTTCATGCAATTCCTCCGAGGAAAAGGTTGCCCCGTGGATTCCATCCTTCCCTATTCGCCCCCCCGTCATGATGATTATGTCTCCCGGGACTATCTCTTTTGAATATGTAGCCTCTCCGAGAATACGGGCGGGCATGATGCCGCCTGTTCCGCAGTAGACAAGAGGTTTGCCAAGGTATCGTTCGTCGAATACCAGACACCCGTTGACGGTGGGAATACCACTTTTATTGCCTCCATGTTCTACGCCTTCCCTAACTCCTTCGTAGATCCGTCTCGGATGAAGGATCCTCTTAGGGAGGGGTTTTTTGTAAAACGGGGATGCGAAGCAGAAAACATCGGTATTGAAGATGAGCTTTGACCCCTTTCCTGTCCCAAACGGATCCCGGTTTACACCGACTATACCGGTAAGGGCGCCGCCATACGGATCAAGCGCCGAAGGCGAATTATGGGTTTCTACCTTAAACACGAGATTGTAATCGTCATTGAACCGGATGATCCCGGCATTGTCCACAAAGACGGAAAGGCACCAGTCATCTTCTCCCAGGTCTTCTCTGATCTCCCTGGTGGATTTCTTGATACAGTTGCTGAACAAAGAGTCAGTGGTAGTGTGGCTGCCGTTTTCATCCTCGTAGTCTATGATGCTGTTGAAAATCTTGTGTTTGCAGTGCTCGGACCAGCTCTGCGCCAGACATTCCAGCTCGACGTCGGTAATCTTTTCATTGAGGCCTGTCTTCATCCGCTCATTCAGCACGGTCTCGTTATGCAGGTAATTCCTCATCACCTTTATCTCATCGACCGTAAGGGCGAGAACTCTGGTGTCGCTGATCTCTTGAAGCTCTTCGTCACTCACATCGAGATCAATCTCCTCGGTTGACGGATTGTCTTCGATTGTTACGCGGGGGACGTATGGACGGACTTCCTCCGCGGGATTCCATTCCCTCCCGCTGATGATCTCGTAGCGCTGAATGAGCTCATTGGCCAGAAGTCCCGATGCGATCCGCTCAGCGTCTTTCCTGGTTATGTTTCCCCTCAGGACATACTGCCTTGAGGTATAAACATCCACACCTTTTTTATTAAGGAGCAACTCAACGGCTTCTCTTGCAGTCTTTCCCACATTGTCCGTGACGCCGGGCCTGAAGCCCACTTCTATCAGCCAGTCGAATCTGGCCGCGAGACCTCTGTCTATGGCATACTTCTGAATGATGGGGTCGGAAAGGGGGCCGCTCGCTATCTTTCCCAGTTCGTCGCCCACAATATCCCCTTCCATGGTATATACTTCGATGGTATCCACTTCGGCGACATCGATCCCGAGATGTTCGATTATCTTTCGCTTGGTCTTTTCCCCGAGGACATCCCTTATGCCTTCTTTGAATCCGATTTCTATTCTATGAATCATAACCACTTTTAAATTAAATCCAATTTCCTTTCATTTGACCCCTTGGCCCCTTGAATCCTCGAATCCTAATCTTTACTGATGTTCTCAACTTCGATGCCGCGCCTCTTCAACTCATCAGATTTATCCAGGATGTGCTCCGCGGCGGCCCTGTCGATAACATATATCATCTCTCCACCCTTTTCCGAAAATATCTGGCCGTATGAGATCGGCACCAGAGGCGAGGGATCTTTGAGGAGAGATTCCGCAACAGGTCCGGCCTTGCGGCTGCCGTTTGCAAGGAGAAGCACCGTCTTCGCTCTGTAGACGAGCTCGGCCCCCATGGATATGGCGTACCAGGGACTGTCCTCCTTCCTGGCGAAATGTCCGTCCTCGACCGCATTCGATACAGTGTTTTCGTCGAGCTTTACCAGAAGCATTTCGTTTTCTTCGAAGGGAATTCCCGATTCATGGAAAGCGACATGCCCCCTGCCGCCGACACCGATGATATGAAGATCAACACCGCCCTTTTTTGCGATCTTTTCCGCGTAGGCATCAAGTATTTCATTCCTGATCCAGCGCAGATAATCGGATTTCGCACCCTTTTTTATAACGATGGCTTTCCCCTTATCCGAACCCTGTTCTTTCCAGTCCTCCGGATTTGCCTGGAATTCAGATACCAGCTTCTCCTGGTCGATAAGGGTTCCCCAAGGAACATTTGTCTCTCTGAACTTATTCTGCAAAAGACCAAAGAGCTCCTGTATCATGAAATAGCTGTAGCTTTCCGGGTGCAAGGTCCTCTGTTGCGCGTTTTCTCCCGGAAGACCGACATACTCGTCGAGATTGAAGGCCTCAATTTTAGAGCTGTCGATTTTTTTTTCGTTCGCCGCTCTGGCAAGATGCTTATAGAGACCGGTCGGCGAATTACCGGTTGCCAGCCCGAGGACATAACCACCCTTTTTGCCCGTTACCTCACTGATGTCATTGGTCACCAGGCGTGCCGCCACTTCACTCATATGATCAAAATCATCGGTTATAATTACCTTGAACATGCGATGCCCCCAACATTGATTTTTGAACTATCTTACGCCAGCTTTTCCTTCACCACTGCGACAATCTGGCTGCAATATTTTTCGGTTTCCTCGCTCGTCGGCCCTTCGACCATTACACGGCACATGTTCTGTGTCCCGGAGTAGCGGACCAGAACTCTCCCCTTATCCCCAAGTTTCCCTTCGACTTCATCAATGACTCTCACAATTTCCGGAATCGTCGATATCTCAGGCTTCGAGGTTACGTCCACATTGATAAGTTTTTGAGGAAACACCTTCATTATGCCGGCAAGTTCGGAAAGGGGTTTCCCCTCTCTTTTCATCGCCGCCAGGACCTGCAGGGCGGAGAGGAGACCATCTCCCGTCGTATGGTGGTTCAGGAAGATGATATGCCCCGAATCCTCACCACCTATTGAAGCACCCCTCTCTTTCATCATTTCAAGGACGTACCTGTCTCCAACGGGAGCCGTTGCCTTTTCTATGTCGAGTTCCCGCAACGCGAGGCCGAGCCCAATATTGCTCATAACAGTTTCAACTACCAGATTATTGGTGAGAGTTCCCTCGTCCTTCATCATCTTGGCGCATATGGCGATAACCTGGTCTCCTGTAAGCACGCTGCCCTTTTCGTCAACGGCAATGAGCCGGTCGCCGTCTCCGTCTAAGGCAAACCCGACATGGGCACCCCTTTTTACTACCTCTTCAGCCAGCTTTTCCGGGTGCTGTGAGCCGCATTCATGGTTGATGTTTTCCCCGTCGGGCTCAGCGAAGATGGTGTGTACTTCCGCACCCATTTCGAAGAAGGGTTTCGGCGCAACCCGGTATGTGGCACCGTTGGATGCATCCAACACCACGCTGGTGCCCTCGAGCGTATATTGTTTCGGAAATGTGTTTTTAAGAAAAACGATGTAACGCCCTCTGGCGCCCTCTAAATTATAAGCCTTTCCAAGCTCCCTCGGCGAAGGATGAAGGCCCTCCATTTTGTTTGAAAGGACCATCTCCTCTATCTCCAGTTCCTTTTCATCGGGGAGTTTGTACCCGTCACTGGAGAAAATTTTGATTCCATTGTCCTGGAAGGGGTTGTGGGAGGCGGATATTACTATGCCCGCATCGGCCCTCATACTTTTAGTCAGAAAGGCAACACCCGGTGTCGGCATAGGGCCCACCATATATGCATCCACACCCATGGAGCAAAGGCCTGAAACAAGGGCATATTCTATCATATACCCCGAAACCCGTGTGTCTTTCCCTATGATAATCCGCGGCTGGTGACCATGACGTTTGAAGAGATGGGCCGTTGCCATCCCTATCCGCAGGGCCATTTCCGATGTCATCGGGTATTCGTTTGCCACCCCCCTCACTCCATCTGTACCAAACAGTCTACCCATGTTTTTGTTCTCCCTATTTTTAATTGATCGAGCAGGTTTTCCCTACCGGGAACCAGGCCTTATATATTATTCCACGAATTTTTACAATAAGTAAAAATCATCAAATTCCCCTTGACATCGATTGCCGCCTATAGTAAAAGACACCCTTTAGAAGGAAAAGATTCTTTTTTGCAGTATAGCTGAAGGAGTTTTTTCATCATGTCGCTTGATTCACTACTCTCAGAGAAAAAAAATCATCTCACCACGGCCCAGCAGCGGGCAATGAAATACATCACGGAAAATTATGAGGAAACCGTTTTCCTGACGGCATCAACTTTGTCGCGGCGTATAGGTGTCAGCGAGGCTACTATCGTACGACTTGCTCAGACCCTCGGATTTCACGGTTACCGGGGAATGCAGAGAATGTTGCGAGAGGATTTCCAGGATCGCCTTTCCACCGATGCGCGACTCGAGCAAACCGTTAAGCATGCCAAAACGGATGAAGATATTCTGGTAAAGGTCATACAGGAAGACATCCGTAATCTTACTCAAACCCTTGAGTCCATTCCAATCAAGACCTTTCGCCGGGCGGTCGCAGAAATGGCAATTGCCCGAAGGATTTTTGTTATCGGATTAAAGGGAAGTCATTCAACCGCGCTGGTACTTGCAAGATATCTCAGTTTTTTAAGAGACGGAATATGTTTATTAAAACCGGGATATGGGGATATCTGGGATTCATTTCACGACGTTGGCGCGAAAGATTTGGTAGTGGGTATCAGCTTTCCTCGATATCCCCGAATCACCGTAGATGCCCTGG
>JAGGXJ010000056.1 GCA_021163105.1 Syntrophobacterales bacterium | reverse complement strand
TTTCTCCTTGCATCCATTTCCTCGTCGCTTACCTTCAATTCGATAGTTTTGTTCGGGATATCGATGGCTATTCTGTCGCCCTCTCTGACAAGACCGATAGGCCCTCCTTCTGCGGCTTCAGGGGATATATGCCCTATGGCAGCCCCTCTTGTTCCGCCGCTGAATCTCCCATCCGTCAGAAGAGCCACTGATTTGTCAAGCCCCATTCCCGCGATGGCAGATGTGGGGGAAAGCATTTCACGCATCCCGGGACCCCCTCTGGGGCCCTCATAGCGTATGACCATAACATCTCCGGGGTTTATTCTGCCTTCCATGATCGCGCTCATTGCCTCTTCCTCGGAATCGAACACGCGGGCGATTCCCTCATTCGTCATCATATCTGGAGAGACGGCCGACTGCTTGACCACGGCGCCGTCCGGGGCAAGATTGCCTCTGAGTATCACAATACCTCCCTGCGAACTGTAGGGCTCTTTGACGGAGCGTATTACATTCCGATCCTTGACCAAGGCGGTTTTAATATTGTTTGCCACGGTTTTTCCGGTCACGGTCGAACATTCAAGATCAATAACACCCAGTGTGCTTATCTCCTTCATAATACCCTGTATGCCACCTGCCTCATCAAGATCTTCGAGGTGATGTTGCCCGGCAGGACTTAGATGGCACAGATTGGGTGTACGGCTGCTTATATCGTTAAAGAGGTCGAGATCCAGATCAATCCCGGCCTCATGAGCGACCGCCGGAATATGGAGAACGGTATTGGTGGAACAGCCAAGCGCCATATCAACGGCTATGGCATTTTTGAAGGCCTGAAGCGTAGCTATGTCTCTCGGCTTGATATCCTTTTCTACAAGATCCATTACCTGCATTCCGGCCTGTTTGGCAAGGCGCACGCGTGCGGCAGAGATGGACGGTATCGTCCCGTTTCCGGGCAGGCCCAATCCCAGAGCCTCGGTAACGCAGTTCATGGAATTGGCGGTGAACATGCCGGAGCAGGAACCACTTCCGGGACACGCGCAATCCTCTAATGATTTGAGAGATTCCTCATTCATTTTGTTGGATTTTACCTCACCCACTCCTTCAAAAACACTTATCAGGTCCACGGGTCTTCCGTTTAATTTTCCGGCCATCATCGGCCCTCCACTCACGACAATGGTCGGAATGTTAAGGCGAAGAGCCGCCATGAGCATTCCGGGAACAATCTTGTCACAGTTGGTTACCATAACGAGACCGTCAAAGGGATGTGCCGTAGCCATGACCTCAATGGAATCGGCTATCAGTTCCCTGCTTGCGAGGGAGTATTTCATCCCGATGTGTCCCATTGCTATGCCGTCGCATACCCCGATAGTAGGAAATGTTACCGGTGTACCACCGGCCATCCGTATGCCCGCCTTGACAGCCTCCGCAATTGTGTTGAGGTGGATATGCCCGGCAATAACTTCATTCGCGGAATTCACAACCCCTATCATAGGTCTGGCAAGCTCTTCATCGGTATATCCCATAGCTTTGTACAGGGAGCGGTGGGGCGCTCTCTCCAATCCCTTTTTCATCAGATCACTTCTCATGCGATTACCTTTCTTTGTGGAAGATTGATTGTGATACTTTATTCTTTCACGGGTGTGGTTGTTCTCGAAACTACTTTTCCCGCCGCTCGGGTCTGAGCTCGCGGAGTACCCTGCCGGCCTGCCACATCTCCATATTCTTAATTTCTTCCAGCTCCTTGTCCAGTTTCTCTCTGTAATCGGGTGCGCTGTTGGAATCAAGGGTAATTTGTGCTTCCTCGCCTGATGCAACGCTCTTGTATAACTCATCAAAAACAGGAACCACCGCATCACGGAATCTACCCTTCCAGTCAAGAGCCCCCCTCTGTGCTGTCGTACTGCAGTTTGCATACATCCAGTCCATGCCATTTTCTCCGACCAGGCGGATAAGACTTTGTGTAAGTTCTTCAACGGTTTCGTTAAAGGCCTCACTGGGACTGTGGCCGTTTGTCCTGAGGCAGTTGTACTGTGCCTCCATAACGCCTGCCAGACATCCCATGAGGACACCGCGCTCACCGGTAAGATCACTGAAAACCTCTTTTTCAAAGGTGGTTGGGAACAGGTATCCTGAACCTATGGCAATACCAAGGGCAATGGCCCTGTCCCTGGCTTTTCCGGTATAATCCTGAAAGACGGCGACGCTTGAGTTTATTCCGCTGCCAGCCAGGAAGTTGGTGCGTACGGTGCGTCCGGAACCTTTGGGTGCAATCAGTATTACATCTACATTGTCAGGTGGTACAACGCCAGAGCGGTCTTTGTAGGTGATGGAAAAACCATGAGAAAAGTAAAGTGTGTCACCTTCAGAGAGACAGGCCTTTATCTCAGGCCACATTTCTTTCTGTCCCGCGTCAGACAGGAGATACTGAATGATCGTCCCCCGCTCGGCTGCCTCTTTTAAAGGGAAAAGGGTCTTGCCGGGCACAAAACCATCCGCCACTGCTTTATCCCATGAACTGCCGCCTTCTCGCTGACCAACGATGACGCTTATGCCATTATCTCTCATATTGAGGGCCTGACCGGGTCCCTGGACACCGTAACCGAGAACGGCTACCGTTTCATTTTTCAACACCTCCCTGGCCTTATCCAGGGAAAATTCTTCAGATGTAATAACCTCTTCGACAACTCCACCGATTTCCAATTCTGACATTTTCATGCTCCTTTTTTATTATAAAGTTACTATTCCCGATCTGCTTACATCGTCTATACCAATAGCATCAAGTCTGGTCAAGGCAAGATTGATTTCTTCTTTATCTCCTGTTATTTCAACAACACAATAATCAGACTTTTTTACCGCAATTCTGCATTTAAGTTCCTCAACAAGCTTTGTAATTTCGGCCATGGTGTCCTCATGAAGCTTCATCTTAACAAGTGCCATTTCCCTCTGCGCGTATCTGCTTTCCCTCGGACGCGAAACCTTGATAACATCCACCAGTTTCTTGAGTTGCTTCTGAATCTGAGTAACTGTTGCAGTATTTACCATGGTTACTATGGTTATCTTTGTAATCTTGGGATCCATCGTTACATTAGCGCTGATATTTTCAATATTATACCCACGCCCGCTGAATATCCCCGCGATCCTGGCGAGTACATCAGGCCTGTTGTTCACCAAAATTGAAATTGTATGATTTTTTACATCCATATTTTTTCTCCTTAGTCGGTTTGTGCTCACTATCCAAGACTTATATCCTTCAGGGAAGAACCCGGTGTAACCATGGGGAAAACCCCCTCTTCCGGATCTACCACAAAATCCATTATCACGGGACCCGGTGTTTCCAGTCCCTTTCTGAGAGTGGATTCCACTTTCTCTGGTTTCTCAGCCCTCAGCCCCACAGCGCCGTAAGCCTCCGCCACTTTCACGAAATCGGGTATCTGGGTGAGTTTTGTGTGAGAATACCTTTTGTCATAGAAAAGTTCCTGCCACTGACGGACCATCCCAAGATATCCGTTATTAAGAATCACAATTTTAACAGGAAGTTTATAATTAACGGCCGTGGCCAGCTCCTGTATGTTCATTTGTATGCTTCCATCCCCGGCGATATCAACAACCGTCCTGTCCGGAAATGCCGCCTGGGCGCCGATAGCAGCGGGAAAACCATAACCCATGGTACCCAGTCCCCCCGATGTAAGAAAGTTATTCGGACGATCGAGATGATAATAATGGGCCGCCCAAATCTGATTCTGGCCAACCTCCGTGGCTACGATAGCATTACCATTGGTAAGCTGATGCAATTTCTCTATTACGCTCTGGGGTTTTATTGACTCGCTCCGGCCATAGCGCAGAGGCGCTTCAGATTTCCATGCGCCTATTTGATCAAGCCACCCCTTTCTCTCTTTGTCTGAAACGGTATAGCTATTCTCTTTTATCTGTTGACTAAGCCACTGAATTGCGGGACGGCAGTCACCGACTATCGGTATATGCGCGGGCACAACCTTGTTAATTGACGCGGCGTCAATATCAACTTGGACAATCTTTGCATTTGGGGCAAATTCTGACAGTTTTCCAGTAATCCTGTCTGAAAAACGTACACCGAAGGCAATTAGAAGATCACAGTTACTGATTGCCATATTCGCGTAAAATGTTCCATGCATTCCCAATATACCGAGCCATAACGGATCGGTTCCCGGAAAGCCGCCGATACCCATAAGGGTGGAGGCAACAGGGAGACGTAACATCCTGGCAAATTCTTTCAGCTCTTTAGAAGCACCACCCAGAATAACGCCTCCGCCTGTAAGCACGAGGGGTTTTTTCGATTCCTTTATAAGTCCCAGAGTCTGGTGTAACTGATCAGTATCCGGAACGACGGAATCCTGCATATCCTGTTTGGAGGAGATTGCTTCTGTAAACTCTGTTTCCGCCTGCATAACATCCTTGGGCAAATCAACCAGCACCGGTCCCGGACGTCCGGACCGCGCTATGTGAAATGCGTCCCTTATCGTTCCGGCAAGGTCTTCGACATGCCTGACCAGGAAATTATGCTTGGTGCAGGGTCTCGTTATTCCGGTAATGTCAGCCTCCTGAAATGCATCGGTGCCTATCTGTGATGTGGGAACCTGTCCGGTAAATATCACCATAGGAACGGAATCCATGTATGCCGTTGCTATGCCGGTAACGGTATTGGTGGCCCCCGGCCCGGATGTTACAAGGCATACCCCCACTCTGCCCGATGCCCTGGCATACCCATCAGCAGCATGTGCCGCACCCTGTTCATGACGAACCAGGATATGTTTGATGCGTGTCTTGTATATCTCGTCATATATATCGAGCACTGCTCCGCCGGGATAGCCGAAGATGGTATCCACCCCTTCCTCTATCAATGTTTCCATAAGAATACGCGACCCTGTAAATTTCACTCTAATACCTCCTGTACTTTTTTGATTCTCCAAAAAAAAACCGCTGCCGGGGCCGGCAACGGTATTGATGCTGAACATATATAAAAAAATCAAACCATTGCCCATCCCCCATATGCAAAGGAGGTAATTATAAGTACCCCTATAATTATAATCGCTATTTGGATGTTTACCGTTTTGATCTTTTTCATATCTCTCACTTGGAGAAGCTTATATATTAGGTGGATTGCACTGTCAAGGAAAGTTATTGTTTTTTTACATTTCCCTGGAACCGCCAAAGACACGTTCCTGTTTTTTCCTGTCTCTCAGTTCTGCCAGTTTTCCCCTGTTCCAACTCGATACCCTGGAAAAATATCCCGCTACCCTGGTAATTCTCTCTACGTTTTCCGAACCGCAATGAGGACAAGAGTTTTTAATGCCTCGGGATGTCCTGTTACAATCCAGGCAGGTGGTAAATTCGGGTGAAAATACCACGTGCTGGTTTTGGGTTTCTCTAAAAACCTTTATGAGAAACTTGGCCAGGGCTTCTTTATCCGGTTTCGTATCGCCCAAGGATATACAGGTTGCGGCATTTCCCTCTATGAAAGGGTGAATATCGCCTTCAAGTGCCGCTCTTTCGAATGGATCCGTGGGGGACGATACCGCAAGGAGCGTCGAGTTGGTATAATATATCTCTCCCTTCGATATGTCACCTCTCACGAAATGTCCCGCTGTCGGAGAAAAATGTTTCAGGTCCAGCCGGGCCAGCCTGTAAGGCATGCTCTCAGCGGGGGACTGTTCCAGAATAAACCTTACTCCATGCGTTACGGTCAGGCTGTCCGCAACGTCCCTCATATGCGCGACAATATCGCGGCCAAACTTGCGTGCATCCTCTGATTCGTGAAGCTGACGACCCTTATGTACCCAGACCAGTTCATTGAGGCCAATTATTCCCATAAGATATGTGCACCGGTTCATTCTCAGATATGGCGTATGGTCATAATCCATTGTAAGGAGCGACAATGGGCCCTCATCGCCATGCGACAGCAACCTCTCAATAAAAACTTTTTTCTGCAGATGGGCCTTTGCGGCAAGCCCCATGATATCTGAAATCATGGAAAAAAGTTTCTTGTCATCTCCTTCTGCCTTATACCCCAGCCTGGGCAGATTTATTGACATATTCTGAATGGCAAAGTATCGCATCTTCCATGGCTCGGCGGCATCGCTTTTCTCTTTCTGCCCGGTCATGTTCAGATTGCAGCATTCGGACAGATTAAGAGTATCATCTCTGTCAAAGATAAAGTGGGGATTTCCTTTTTCCGCGGTCACATCACAAATGAAATCAAGAAACTCTTTATGCTCGTGGGTCTGAAAGAATTTTTCCGTTATATGCACAAGCGGTCTGGGAAAAACGAAGGGTTGGCCCGCTGCGTCCCCCTTTCTGAATGTCTCAAGTATCGCCCGGACAAACCTCTGGGCGTCCGCTTCATATTCACCGTATGTCTTACCCGTATATTTCCCCCCCGGTCCTGTGGCGGGAACATTTTCGAAGTGCCGGGGCACCTCCCAGTAGAGGTGTATATCGGTAAATATTGTCTGCCCCCCCCTGCCGACAGCCTGCTGAGCGAATTCATAGATCATTCTCTGCGCAAGCTGCATTACCTCCCGGTCGGTCAATTTCTCCAGATAGGGAGCAAAAAAGAGGTTGACGGCATCCCATCCCACAGCCCCCGCGAAATTACCCTGAAGGGCGGCGGCGAACCTCACCATGTGCGACAGTAGCACTTCCGCGTGTCTGGCCGGTTTGGCGACGGCAAGTGAATTGGGGAGATTCAGCCCGAATTTCTTTATATATTCGAGAGACTGGCAAGAGCAGTATGGCCTGTCTACATATCCGAGGTTATGTATATGTATATCCCCCGTCATGTGAGCATATCCAACATCCTCGGAAAAGACATTGAGAAGCGCGTACTCCCTTTTTACCCCTTGAGCCAGGGTAAGGTTTGTGCCTTCCGGACTGTGAGGAATATTGGCGTTTTCTTTGTTGCGGTACAGTGTAAGCTGTCCCACATCGTAGAGAGGAAAACCCAGACGGGCATGCAACTTCGTCGCCTTCTTCATGCCTCTTTCTATAAGTTTTGCGTCCACCAGTTCTCTAATCAGTGAAGCTGTAAGAATATCTATTCCCGATGAGACTATCTGCCCTTCCACATCCCGGCTTATCTCCTCAGCCGTATCAAGATCCACCTCCGCCTCACGAATCAGGGCGTCAACAATCTTTCGCCTGTCCCAGCCGGTTATATCTGCTTCTGACGTTCTGACAAAGAGCACCAGATCTGTTGTTTCATTGTTTGCCATAGAGAAATTTCCCGCAGTAATTTTTGGAAGGTTTCTATATATATGATAGTCTCCCGGTTGTAAAGTTCTTGCGGGAATGGCAAGAAAATTAAAAAAAATTTGACAGGATCAGCAAGATGTTCAGGATTAAAGCGGTGAATTTCTTCCTGTTTCTCCGGGCAACTTACAGGACCCCTGTGTTGACTTCTCTTTCTATCATTTGTTACACTATCAGCATATTTGCAAAGATTCAGGAGGTTCTATGAAAAATCCCGGCAATGGCAACAAAGAAGACATTATCTCCCGTTTCGGGGAATATGTATCCTCCGGAAAGGCTGAGTTCTTCAAGAGTGTCGGCATCGATTTTGTTTTTGGGCGCAGAGAAGGTCCCTATATATGGGATGCAACCTCAGGGAAACGCCTCATAAACTGTCATTGCAATGGCGGCGTTTTTAATCTGGGACACAGAAATCCAGAGATCATCAATGCCCTTAAGGGGAGTCTTGATGAACTGGATATAGGAAATCACCATCTTATCAGTGAACAGCGTGCCATTCTCGCCGAGAGACTCGCGGAATTGATGCCCGGAGATATAACCTACACGGTATTCGGCGTTGGTGGAGGAGACTATCACGGCCACACGGGTTTTGCTCTCGCCACCGGTGATGAACAGTACAAGGCACCATTCGGGCCGGGACCTGAAGGATTTATACAGGTACCCTTCAACGACAAAAAAGCCTTGAAGAGGGAAGTGGATAACGAGACAGCGGCAGTTATCTTTGAAACTGTTCCGGCAACCTTCGGGGTACCTGTCCCGGATGCTGACTTTTTTACCTTCACCCACGATATCTGCAAGAAAAATGGGGCCCTCTTTATTGCTGACGAGGTACAGACAGGTCTCGGTCGTACGGGAAAACTGTGGGGGATAGAACATTTTAATGTAACCCCCGATATCATGGTGATCGGTAAAGGTCTTTCGGGGGGCATTTATCCCATGAGCGCGACATGCTTCAGAGCGAAATACGAATCATTCTTTCATGACCACCCCTTTATCCATATATCCACATTCGGCGGCGCTGAGGTTGGATGTCCTGTGGTGCTTGCAGTCCTCGAAGAATCCTCGCGCCCGGAATTTCTTGAAAACGTAAACAAACTTGCCGGTATTTTTTCCTCAGGTTTCAAATATCTGAAAAAGAAGCACCCGGAGATCCTTGTTGGATTACGTCAGCTCGGTCTCATGATGGGGATAGAGATGGTAAACGAAAGCTGCGGTCCCATAATGTCAAAGACATGCTACGACAACGGCATTCTCAGCATCTATTCCAACAACGACACAAAGATAAGTCAGCTCCTTCCGCCACTTATAATAGACGAAGACACCGCCCGCGAGATCATCGAACGGGTTGACAGTGCTCTCGATGACGCAAAGAAATTTCTCAATCTGTAAAAACGGGGAATCTGCATGATAGAAGAGATAATCGACATACAGATGCTCAGCGATTTTGAGAAGGGGCTCGACCCCCGACACCCGGAGAGAAGCAATATCCCGGCAACAATCATAGGGTATGGGGAAATGAGCACCATCTTTGAAATCAATCGTAGCTCATTAGAGAACTACGCGTTCAAGCGCATGCCCATATTCCGGTCAACGGAAGAGATAGACTATTATGAAATTCTCTACAGAGAATATAATCGGCTTATAAATGACGACATAGACATCCGTATCCCTGAGTGCGCGGCTGTAAGAGTTATCCCGAACGAGGGAAATATAGTGCTATATCTAATTCAACAAAAACTCCCCGCGCAGTCGATCTGTGACCGTGTTATAAAAGTTCTTGATGATAATTCCATCGGTGAACTCGTTATCTTTATCCTGAGGGAAATGAAGAAAGTCTTTGAATTTAATGCGTCAGGCGGGAATATCACTATAGGCTTTGACGGTCAGATTTCAAACTGGGCGATAAAGGATTATGACGGTTCCGGGCCGCCTCATATAGACGAGGATACGCAATTCTACTATATAGATACAAGCACACCTCTGATGAGTAAAGAGGGGATAGAGATGCTGAATCCCGACCTCTTCCTGCGCAGTGCCCCTTCCTTTATGATCTGGCTCATAAAATGGTTTTTCCTCAAAGGCGTTATGACGCGTTATTACGATTTTCACCTTGTTACGGTCGATCTGATCGCAAACTTTTACAAAGAGCAACGAGCCGATCTCATTCCTTCTCTGATTGACAGGGTGAATCGTTTTTTTGAAGAGGAAGCACAAAAACTTGGCACGATTCCAATCACTCAGAAGGAGGTCCTTTCATACTACAGAGAGGATGCCCTGATCTGGAGTTTATATCTAAATTTACGGAAACTCGACCGCTTTATCCATTCAAAAATCCTGAGAAAACCCTATGTTTATATTCTTCCAGGCAAGATAAAACGCTAAAAAATCTTTACTTCTGCAGGGCAATCTATTATCTTCTCATTTATTGAGATTCATTGCGAAAGCAATATGGATATGGGCGAGAATCCTAATGATTTCGAAGAATAAAACAAAAAAAGCGGGGAGATATGATAGAGACAATTGCCTTTGACAACGAGAAATATCTTGAAGAACAAACAGCGGCTATTCTGGACAGGGTCGAAAAATTTGACAGTAAGCTGTACCTTGAATTTGGAGGCAAACTTTTCTACGACTACCACGCCGCAAGGGTTTTGCCCGGTTACGACCCGAATGTGAAAGTGAGGCTTCTGCGGGAGCTCAGGGACAAGGCCGGCATCATCCTCTGCATTTATGCCGGCGATATTGAAAGGAAGAAGATAAGGGCGGACTTTGGAATCACCTATGATTCGGACGCGATGAGACTGATAGATGAGCTGAGAAATTGGGAACTCGACATCCTGGGTGTCATCATAACTCGTTTTGAAAATCAACCGTCGGCCATACAGTTCAAAAATAAGCTGGAACGTCGGGGAGTAAAAGTATACACGCACAGCTACACAAAGGGATATCCCACTGAAGTGGACACCATTGTAAGCAATGAGGGCTATGGAGCAAATTCATATATCGAGACGGAAAAACCCCTTGTTATTGTTACCGGTCCGGGTCCTGGAAGCGGCAAACTGGCGACATGTCTTTCTCAGCTTTATCATGATTATAAGAGGGGTGTTAAATCGGGGTATGCAAAGTTCGAGACATTTCCGATCTGGAACATACCGCTGAAGCACCCGGTAAATATAGCCTATGAGGCGGCAACGGCGGACATCAGGGACTTCAATCTAATCGATCCCTTTCACCTCGAATCCTATGACCTCAAAGCGGTAAACTATAACCGTGATGTGGAGGCATTCCCGCTTCTTAAGAGAATTCTCGAAAAGATCACCGGTGGAGAGTCATTTTATAAATCTCCCACTGACATGGGGGTGAATCGTTGCGGGTTTGCGATAATAGACGACGAGGTAACGCAGGAGGCCGCAAAGCAGGAGGTAATCAGGCGTTACTTCAGATACAGGTGTGAATACGCGATGGGATTCACAGACAGGGAAACAGTCCAGCGGGTGGATCTCTTTATCAAAGATTTTCAGCTCGAACCTGAGCATAGAAACGTTGTAAAACCGGCTCGTGACGCCGCTGATGAGGCACAGGAAAGAGACAAGGGGAATGAAGGGATCTATTGCGGAGCCGCCATAGAGTTGAAGGACGGCGCCATCATTACCGGCAATAACTCACCTCTTATGCACGCAGCATCCAGTCTCGTTATACACGCTATAAAGCATCTGGCGGAAATCCCGGAAAAGATAAAGCTGTTGCCCCGGAACATAACCGATTCGGTGAGGAATCTGAAAACGGAAATTCTTGATGAAAAATCGGTCAGCCTGGATCTGAATGAAACGCTCATTGCCTTGGGGATAAGCGCAACGACAAACCCCGCAGCCCAGCTCGCAATAGAGAAGTTGAAAGACCTCATGGATTGTGAGGTGCACATGACCCACATTCCCACGCCGGGTGATGAGGCAGGCCTGAGACGTATTGGAGTCAATCTTACAACCGACCCCAATTTTTCCACAAAGAATCTTTTCATTGTCTAATCACGAAGCCGGATCAAGTGAGGATGAAACGCTCATCAACTTATCGGGACATATCGGTCTGATAATCAACGGTTTGGATAATACATATTATGAAAAAGTACAAGACTATCACGGGTATTTTAACTTATCTCTGCATCCTTTCGTTCGGTTCAGGGATTGGAATCCTCTTGCTTTATAATCATGGCAATAGCTTCTCTCAATTCATTGTCTTCTTGACTCTTTTCGGCACACCTTTTTTTATTTCAGGCATTCGTAATCAGACAAACAGGGATACCTTTATCCAGGATCTTATTATCGGTGTCATCGCTGTCTTTTTTACCGGTTTAGTGCTTTTACTGAGTTCATACGAAGCTATGGCTTCGGTTGCCTCGCTATCTATATTTATAACTCTGATTCTTAAATTAATCAGAAATCGAGACTCACGCTGATATTCAGGATCGAACTGTGCGCTTCACTCGGCCGAAGAATAATGAGATGCATATTGAGATAAACCACGGGCGTTCGATACTATGAAGAAAGACAACAAGGTTCAGTACCCCATTCCCATCCATGAGTGGGCAGAAGATGACCGGCCCCGCGAAAAACTGCTGAAATACGGGGAGCATGCTCTTAGCAATGCGGAGCTTCTGGCCATTTTGATCAGGACAGGAACGCCCGGCAGGAGCGCTGTTGATATTGGAAGAGAATTGCTGCACAGGTTCAAATCACTTCGAGCGATGAGCAGCGTCGATATCTCAGAATTCAGGAAGATCAACGGTCTCAAGAACGCGAAAATAGCGCAGATCAAAGCCGCTATCGAGTTGGGCAGGCGCATGCAGAGTGAGAAGAAAACACTCACCGATCCTGTCAGGCATTCCTCCGATGTGGCGAATCTGCTGATGCCGCTGATGAGAGACTTAAAGAAAGAACGCTTCGTCCTGCTCCTGTTAGACGGAAGAAACGCTGTATCAGATACGATAGACATTGATTACGGTACAGTCGACAGGGCAAACCCCTATATCCGTGATATTATTCAAACGGCTATCCGGCACAACGCGCCATCGATCATCGTCGCCCACAATCACCCCTCCGGCGCTACAACTCCCAGTGAAAATGACAAGGCATTCACAAGAAGCCTGATGATGGCTGCGAAGGCAACGGGCATCAGTTTCTTCGATCACATCATCATCGGGAATGACAGCTATTTCAGCTTCGCGGACAAGGGATTTATCGGAGAGTACGAAACGAAGGCGATCAGAGAGCTGTGACCGTTTCGCAAAAAATAGAGTTCCGGGAGTCGTGTTGAAAACGCTAAACCCTTGAACTGCGAACCGTTTATTACGAACTTGCCTCTTTTTTGATGTTTAATATTTCTTCTATATTTTCAAGGAAAACACCCACCACATCGGGGTCAAAATGCTGTTCACGCTCTTTCTTGATAATATCGACCGCAACTTCAACAGGAAAGGAATCTTTGTAAGGGCGTTTGGATGTGAGAGCGTCAAAGA
>JAGGXJ010000054.1 GCA_021163105.1 Syntrophobacterales bacterium | reverse complement strand
TCTAATGAGTATGCAATGTCATCGAACTCTTCCTGGATAGCCTTGGCATTCTCAGATAATTTCAGCATGCCGCTAATGTAACAGAACTACCACCATGTGTAAAGTTTATTTATTTTTAATTCCTTAGACTCTTGCCCCCCGGCAGATGAAAGGAGGAAACATGTCAAAAAAATCTTGGAGGCATTTAAGGAAAAGAAAAGGTTCAATATGTTTGAATTAGTACTGAAGTTGCAGGCTGACAAGAGTGAGTTAGAGGAAACATTAGATACCCTTGTCGGTTGTGGTAGACTCAAAATTGAGGAAAAATGTTTTCCCTATCCGGACGATTCACCCATATGCCGGGACCTGAGCAGCCGGAGTAGCATAGGTGGGTTCAATGGTGAGGCTTATATAGTAAAGGAAACATGTCGGAGAAGATGAGAAATGGCAAGCCGTGATAAACACACGTAATAAAAAACATTAAAATTACTTAGCCCCAACCTCCATACTTGATTTCGAATCACCTTCTATGCAAAACATTCTTCCTGGTCTGAAAGCAGCAGGCAACATCAAGGCGCAATGAATAACCGCCTATTTATTTGTTCGAGACAGGATTCTTTTTGGATACAGCAGCGGCAGTGATTCAATTCCCGCATCGCAGGTTTTCCTCTCAAGACAAAAAATTTGCAGGAGGGGGGGTATCCGTTGCCCGAGCAGTTCAACCGTCAGCACCGATTGGGATGGCGAGAGAGATACATTTATTCAGAAGGATTCCATCGTGAAAGACCTGGGTGTTTTTGATACGCCTGATGATTATTACACAAAGTATAGTGATAATCTTGCAGGCATGAATTTTATTAAACGTTTTGCTTGTCGGTATATAATAAGCAAAACATTAACACGAAAAGCAGAAAATTTCCGGCAGGGAGAAAAGTCTTAACAGGTACCGGTTCACCGTGATTGATTACCACATGCTGTCCTGTCAGCGGTACTTTGTCATTTCGAAAAAGTTTTCACGGCTGGCGAAATGACATTTCTTGATCGACATAACACTATCCTGTTTTAGAGATCCAATCCCGGCGATTTGTTTCTATGTCATCCAATCTTGACAAGGTATACTTTGTGTTATAGTTGTATCTGAAAAATTTACCTGACATAAATGTCCTTTCAATCAATCTTTTATACCTGAAAAAATGAAGTATAGATTAAGTGTATCGCTTGTATTTGCAACCCTTCTTTTGCTTGTCTTTTCGCAAACATCTTTTTCGCATCCCCACGCTTTCATTGATAACAGACTTACGATGGTTTTTGATAATGATGGCTTTGCGGGAATCCGGGTGGAATGGGTTTTTGATGAGTTTTTCAGCAGCATGATAGCCTGTGATTATGACACGAATAAAAACAACATATTGGAAAATTCTGAAATCACCGCAATTGGAAAAGGGGCTTTTGATAACCTGGTCAACTTTGACTACTTCACTGTTATCAGGGTTGGAGGGAAGCCTTTTAAGATCAAATATGTTCGTGATTTTTCGGCAGCACTGAAAGAAGGTAATCTTATATATGATTTTTTCATACCCTGCCATGTCAAGGCAATTCCCGCCTTTAAAGAAATTGTGATATCACAGTACGACCCAACCTATTACACCGATATGTCGCTGGATGAAGACCAATTAATAATGGTGGAGGGCAATTCAGGGATTGAAACCAGTTGCCGTATCTCTGAAAACCCGAAAATATCTTACTATTTCGGTCTTGTTCATCCCATAGAAGTTGTCGTTGTTGAGCGAACTCTTAATATAGCGGCAGCCCTCATCGTAACAATCCTGGGATTAACTCTTCTTGCCGCAACGGTATGAGGGGCTGTCCGAGAATACCCTTCTGCTATGGGGATTTCAATCCTGCAGCTTTTGCATTATTCAAATGATCTACGAAATCTGTGTATTAGTGTCCATTCAGAAATGAGGATTTTTGTTTAAGATCAAGGCATGCGAAAAAAATAACCACAGGCATATATCTGTGATATTCAGAGGATTATTTTTTGAGCATAACGCAGATATTGGGCGAAAAGACTATTTCTGAGTGGACACTAATTAAAAGAGATGCTCCGGCAATTTCCTTATACTGTCGATATTAATACGCGCCATTTCTGTCTCCGGCAGGTTATCATCGGATGTTGTCCGACCGGGTATAATGCAGCGGTTGAACCCCATCCTGGACGCCTCTTTGATCCTCTCGTCCATCCGGCCGACACCTCTTACCTCCCCTGTCAAGCCCACCTCACCACAGACAACTGTTCCGAAATCGATAGACCTGTCTAAAAAACTTGACATCATTGATGAGATTATGCCGAGATCCACGGCCGGTTCGTCCAGTTTCACGCCACCGGCAACATTGATGAATATGTCGTGATTTCCCAGATGAAGTCCGCATACCTTCTCCACAACAGCCGCAAGGAGTGACACTCTGTTGTGATCCACACCAATAGTTGTCCTTCTCGGTATGCCAAAGGTGTTCTCACTTACCAGGGACTGAATCTCTACCAGTACCGGTCTCGTGCCCTCCATACTCGGCACCACCACGGAGCCAACCGCGCCCTGTGGTCGTTCGGACAGGAAGAGGGCCGATGGATTAGACACCTCGGCAAGACCGCTTTCTCTCATCTCAAACACGCCAATTTCATTGGTGGGACCGTACCTGTTTTTTACATTTCTTACGATTCTGAAGGCATGCCCGGAATCCCCCTCAAAATACAGGACCGTGTCCACCATATGCTCCAGTATCTTCGGCCCGGCTATCGCGCCTTCCTTTGTCACATGCCCTATCAGAAATATTGGAATCCCCGTCTTTTTTGACATTAGGATGAGATTCCCCGATGCTTCTCTTATCTGGCTTACGCTGCCCGGAGCGGATGTAAGCGCTGACGAGTAAACCGTCTGAATGGAATCGATAACTACAATATCGGGTTTTATTTTTTTTACATGCATCAGGATATTTTCAAGCGATACCTCAACAAGCACTATCAGGTTTTTTGACAAAGCCCCCACACGCCTGCCCCGGAGTTTAATCTGGGTTGCCGATTCCTCCCCCGACACATAGAGCGCCACCAGCCCGCTATCGGCAAGCTTCTGCATAACCTGCAGGAGTAAGGTGGATTTTCCTATTCCCGGATCACCGCCTATAAGTATAGCGGAACCACCTACTATTCCCCCTCCCAGCACCCTGTCTATTTCGGCAATACCCGTCAGAAGTCTGTCTCTCTCATCCGCCTCGATGGTGTCGATAGAGACAGGCACTTCATCAAACCACGCCTCCCGAGAATCTCCCGGCGAAACATTTCTCACCTCTTCTTCGACAAACTGGTTCCATTCACCACAGGAAGGGCACTTCCCAAGCCACTTTGCGGATTGATGACCACAATTCTGACAGAAAAAGGTGGTCTTTATCTTTTTCATGAAAAACTTCCTCCTATCCCATCGATTTCGCCACGAGGATGATAAACCCTAACCAATTTAGCCCGTTTACGCAACCCAAAACCCCTTGCATGGGTTGAACAGGGGCGCATCCCTCGCAATTTGTCGGGGGAAAAGCGGAAAATCTGTTTATACGGGATTGTGGAGGGTTTCAATGTTTCCCCGGAGAAAAAGTTTTTCAGCAGCTCGAATGTCATCACCACCAACAAATCAATAATCTGAAAACAGAGAAAATCTCACTTATGAATGGACACAAAATGACATTTCTGGTATTAAACAAGATTATCAACAAATCAGGGAGATGGTTTTTATGAATAATCCAAACTTCAGTTCCGGGCCATGTACCAAGAGGCCGGGATGGAACGTTAACGTATTAAAAGACGCGGCTCTGGGACGTTCTCACCGCAGCGCCCTCGGACGGGAAAAACTGGCAAAGGCGATAACCGACAGCAAGAAGGTGCTCGGCGTACCTGACGATTATCTGTTAGGGATACTTCCCGGCTCGGATACAGGCACATTTGAGGGAGCCATGTGGGCGCTCCTGGGCCCCAAACCGGTAACCGTGCTCGTGTGGGAAAGTTTCAGTAAAGGGTGGGCAACAGATGTGGAAAAACAACTGAAGCTCAAGCCTGCTGTACTTGAGGCGGATTATGGGAAAATTCCCGATCTCAGGAAAATCGACTGGTCGAATGATATAGTCTTTGTGGCCAACGGCACCACCAGCGGCGTTAAGATCCCCGACTGGAAATGGATACCCGATGACAGGGAAGGCTTGACCCTTTGTGACGCAACCAGCGCGGTCTTCGCCATGGACATAGACTGGTCAAAAATCGATGTTCTTACATATTCCTGGCAGAAGTGTCTTGGGGGAGAAGCCGCCCACGGAATACTGGTTTTGAGTCCACGGGCGGTGGAAAGGTTGGAGTCTTATGATCCGCCCTGGCCAATGCCGAAGATATTTCGTCTTAAAAAGGGTGGTAAAATAAATGGGTCCATCTTCAAGGGAGATACGATAAACACACCTTCCATGCTCTGTGTCGAGGATTATCTGGACGCACTCGGGTGGGCAGGGGAAATCGGACTACCCGGACTTATTGAAAAGAGCATGGCCAATCTGAGGGCGATAGAAGAGTGGGTAGGCCGAACAGACTGGGTTGACTTTCTTGCCGAGTCTGAAGATATTAGATCCGGCACATCCGTCTGTCTGAAGATTACAGACAAGGGATTCCAGTCGATGTCCAAAGAAGATCAATCAGGTTTTATCAAGGATGTCGCCGGCAGCTTGAGCAAAGAGGGTATTGCCCATGACACAGGTTCATACAAGGATGCCCCCCCCGGATTTCGTATATGGTGCGGCCCCACAGTGGAGGCATCAGATGTCAAGACAGTTATTGCCGGGCTAGAATCGGCATGCCTGCACAGGATGAAAACCATTTAAGAATTGACCGGACATACCGTATTAATAACAAGGAAAGGGAAAGATAGCTGATGAAAAAGGTCCTGGTAAGTGACACCCTGGCAAAAGAAGGCGTAGAGATATTCGAAAACGCTCCGGATATTGAGGTTGACGTAATAACCAACCTTACTCCAGACGAGCTCAAAGACGTAATAAAAGACTATGACGGCTTGGCCATAAGAAGCGCCACCAAGGTTACAGAAGATGTAATAGACAGGGCCGCGCGCCTCAAAGTAGTAGGGCGGGCAGGCATAGGTCTCGATAATGTGGCGGTCGAAGCGGCAAGTAAAAAGGGAATTGTGGTCATGAACACACCCGGCGGCAACACCATTACCACGGCGGAGCACGCCATAGCCATGATGTTTTCTCTGGCCAGAAGAATCCCCCAAGCTACCACCTCCACAAAAGCGGGAAAGTGGGAGAAAAAGAAATTCATGGGTTCCGAAGTCTCAAACAAGACGCTGGGAATTATTGGCATAGGAAGGGTTGGATCTATAGTGGCTAACAGGGCACAGGGACTTAAAATGAACGTGATGGCCTATGACCCTTTTATCTCGCGTGAGGCAGCGGAGAAAATGGGGATTTCTCTTGCCTCCTTCGATGAGGTTCTTGAAAAAGCCGATTTTGTCTCCGTGCACACTCCCCTGACCGACGAAACAAGGGGTTTAATTGATGCCTCATCCTTCGACAAGATGAAGGACGGCGTATTCGTCATCAACTGCGCGAGGGGTGGAATAATTAACGAAAATGATCTTCATGATGCTGTCGTCTCAGGGAAAGTTGCCGGCGCCGCCCTTGATGTTTTCGAGGAAGAACCCACCAAAAACATAAGGTTGCTCTCCCTGGATAATATTATCTGCACGCCGCATCTGGGCGCGTCAACAGACGAAGCCCAGAAAAATGTCGCCATAGCCGTAGCGCAGCAGATAGTTGATTGCCTTACTACCGGAGAGATAAAAAATGCCGTCAATTTCCCTTCTGTCAGTGCGGAAGTGCTTGCCATGATAAAACCTTATCTGGATCTTGGGGAAAAACTGGGTAATTTTGAGGCACAGATTGTCGACGGAGGAATAAAAGAGGTCTCCATTGAATATAGCGGTGCCATTCTTGAACACAACGTGGCTCCTGTTACCATATCCTTCTTGAAGGGTCTGCTCACGCCGGTACTGAAAGATAATGTCAATTATATTAATGCTCCGATTATAGCGGAAAGTCGCGGCATCAAGGTAATAGAATCAAAAAGCAGCGAGATAAAGGATTACAAAAACATGATTTCCGTTACAGTGAAAACTGATAAGGAAGAATCATTCGCCGCGGGAGCCATTTTCGGGCGACAGAATCTGAGAATTGTAGGAATAAACAAGTTCATACTGGATGTAATTCCGGAAGGCTACATGCTGATGCTTTACAACCATGACCGCCCGGGAGTTATAGGAAACATAACCACAACTCTTGGAAATGATGATGTTAATATCGCAAGACTCCATTTGGGACGTGAACAGGTGGACGGAAAGGCGCTTGTCGTGCTGAGCACCGACAGTCCTATTTCCAAGAACACCATAAAAAAGCTCAAGGGATTGCCCAACATAATATCCGTTACCAGGATAGAGATGTAGATGACCCGGGGCAAGGGTCAGCGGTTGAAGAACTTAACTCGAAGGAAAGACCATGGCAAACGTAATAATCGTCGGAACTCAGTGGGGCGATGAGGGGAAAGGAAAAATTGTTGACATCTACGCGCGCGAAGCGGATATCATCGCCCGTTTCCAGGGAGGCAACAACGCGGGACACACCCTGGTTGTTCAGGGAGAACAAACCATACTCCACCTGGTGCCATCGGGAATCCTCCACGACCACAAGATCTGCATTCTCGGCAACGGCATGGTCATTGATCCTGCGGTATTGATCCGGGAAATCGATGAACTGCATGAGAAAAATCTTTTTCCCCCCGATACAAAACTCTATGTCAGTGAAAACGCCCACATCATCATGCCATATCACAGAAGTCTGGACAGCGCCCGCGAGGCGCGAAAAGGGGCAGCAAAAATCGGAACAACGGGAAGGGGTATCGGCCCCGCCTATGAAGACAAAATTACACGAACAGGTATCAGGTTTTGCGACCTCCTTAACCGTGAAACATTCAGCGAGATGTTGCGTAGAAATGTTGAAGAGAAAAACTTTCACCTGGCAAAATTCTATAATGCCAAGCCTGTGGAATACGATGCCATATTCGATGAATATACCGTGTATGCCGAACGCCTCAGGGAATACGCGGCGAACACCTCTCTCATAATCGACAAAAAAATCAAAAAAGGCGGAAATGTTCTGTTTGAGGGCGCGCAGGGTTGCCATCTTGATATTGACTATGGCACCTACCCCTTTGTTACCTCTTCCAACACATCTGCGGGCAGCGCCTGCTGCGGAACAGGCATAGGACCCACAAAGATAGACGCCGTCGTGGGTATCTGCAAGGCATATACAACCAGGGTCGGAGAGGGTCCTTTCGTAACGGAACTGACCGGGGAAATGGGTGAGAAGCTTCAAAAAGCGGGGTCCGAGTTCGGCGCCACGACAGGGAGAAAACGCCGATGCGGATGGCTCGATATGGTTCTTGTCAAAGAATCGGTCAGAATCTCCGGAATAACCGGCATAGCCCTCACCAAACTGGATGTTCTCACGGGAATCGACAAAATAAAGATATGCGTCGCGTACAAAACGAATGCCGGGGAATTCGCGGAGTATGCCCCCCCCGACACAAAACTGTTAGAACAGTGCCGTCCCGTTTACGAAGAAATGGATGGGTGGTCGGAAGACATACGCAAGACAAAAACCATAGATGAGCTGCCGCTTAACGCTAAAAAATATATTGAAAGGCTGGAAGAACTGGCCGGAGTAAAAATGTCTCTTATTTCCGTAGGCCCGGGAAGAGATGAAACTATTATACTGGAGAATCCGTTTAATTGAATCTTCGATTGTTTAGTAAGTTAGAAATTATTTTCTGTGTTTTCCGGCAGAAAATAATTTCGTTGACGCATTAGTAAGATAGAAATTGTTTTCTCGTAGAAAGCAACTTCGTTATCGCACTTATCCCCTTTAGTGGGACTTATCCCGATTATCGGGATTAAGAAGATTTTTCAGTTCAGGGAGGTATTTTCATTAAAGATATTTCATTAGATTCAAAAGATCTCGTTCTTCAGTGCGTAAACGCGGCTCTGGAGAGAAAAGCTGAAGATCTTGTCATTCTCAAGCTTAAGGATGTTTCGTCCTTTGCCGACTATTTTGTTATATGCAGCGGAAATTCAGACCGGCAGATACAGGGGCTTGCCGCTCATATCGGGCAGAAACTGAAAAAATCGGGGATATTACCCCTTGGAATCGAGGGAGAACGTTCCGGAAGCTGGATTCTGATGGATTATGGTGACGTGATAATACATATCTTCTACAAACCGGTCAGGGAGTTTTACAATATTGAGGGGCTGTGGTCGGACGCGCCCATAATGGCCATCGAAGAATCTGTACGGAAACTGACCGTTCTCAATGATGATATGTGAGGCAAAAGAAATAATCTCCGGTCTTGCCGACATACTGTTCCCCCCGGAGTGTCCGGCATGCGGAACCGTCCTGATCACTGATGGAGAACATCCCTTCTGTCCGGAATGCCTCTCCACAATAAATTTTATAAGCTCCCCCCTGTGCACCTCCTGTGGTCTGCCCTTTACAGAAACTGATGGAGCAAATCATCTCTGCGGAGATTGTATTATGTCGAGTCCCCCCTTTTCCATGGCCAGGGCGTTGGGAAAATATGAGGGAGCCCTGCTGGACACCATCCACCTGTTCAAGTATCACGGAAAGATATCAGCTGGAGAAGCACTGGGAAGGATGATGGCGAAAACCAGTTACGATTTCCTCGTGATAGGGGATTATTCGCTGATCATACCCGTTCCCCTTCATCCGAAGAGATTGAGGGAACGGGGATTTAACCAGTCTCTTATTCTCGCGAGACAGATATCGAAAATATTTTCCATTCCCCTTGATTTTATCACTCTCAGGAGAAAGATTCGTACCGAGGCGCAGGTCAACCTCTCAAGACAGAAAAGGGTGGCAAATGTAAGGGGCGCCTTTGAAGTAACAGCTCGAAACGGGATCGAAGGCAAAAAGATATTGCTGATAGATGACGTCTATACCACCGGCAGCACGGTGAAGGAATGTTCTGAAATATTGATGAAAAATGGCGCAGAAGAGGTGGCCGTGCTCACTCTGGCAAGGGCATGACACAAAGAGAGGTATCTATGGACAAGATATTATCCAGGGAAAATTTGAGGGGAAGGCTTGCAATACTCAGAGGGGAGGGGAAGAAAATCGTTTTCACCAACGGTTGCTTTGATATCCTTCATATCGGCCATGTAAAATACCTCAACCGGGCAAAGGGACTGGGTGACATCCTGGTTCTTGCCCTTAACAGCGACTCATCAGTAAAAGTTATAAAGGGACCATTAAGACCTGTTGTTCCCCAGGATGAAAGGGCATATATAATGGCATCCCTCGATATGGTGGATTATGTAACCATATTTGATGAAGACACACCCCTCGAACTGATAGAATATATCGAACCCGACATCCTGGTTAAGGGAGGGGACTGGAGTCAGGACACTGTCGTCGGACGCGAATCGGTGGAAAAGAGAGGCGGGAAAGTCGTCATTATTCCGCAATTCAGCGAATCTTCAAAGGACTACCCGGCATCAACAACAAATATAATAAAAAAAATAATAGATGCCTATAAAGGTGATGAATAGTTTTTTCTTTACAAAAACAGCTTCATTGTATATATGGGTTCATTCACTTTAAGAAAGCGGAGACAAGCATAAATGACACCGGATCAACTCGAATATTTCAGGGATCTGTTCGTACAGAGAATAGAAGATTTATTGGGCGAAGCGGGCAAAACCGTTTCCGAAATGACCGGAGGCACGGAAAGCTTTCCCGACGTAACGGATAGGGCATCCCAGGAATCCGACAGGAACTTTGAACTGAGGATCAGGGACAGGGAGAGAAAACTGGTAAAAAAATTGAGGGAGGCCCTCCAGCGCATTGATGACGGCACCTTCGGAATATGCGAGGTATGCGGGAAAGATATCTCCGAAAAAAGATTAATGGCACGCCCGATTACCACCCTCTGTATAAGCTGCAAGACAAAGCAGGAAGAACAGGAAAAACAGAGAGGGGAATAAGTCCCTGCTCAAGCCCCCACCGCTCTGAGAATACTACACCTCTCTTACCCCTGAAAACAGCATACCATAGCAGATTCTATAACCTTTCCTGAAGGCATGCGGAGACATCCATGCCTCCATACCGTAAAAATCGACAAGGAATACCCGATGTATATCAGCGTAGCAGTAAGCATACCATCGGCAAAACCCTTCACCTATGCCGTGCCGGATGGAATGGAAAATCAGATAGCTGTCGGCAAGCGGGTTCTCGTGCCATTCGGTAAGAGAAAAGTGACAGGCTATATCGTCGGCTCAACACCCTCAACAGAAATAAAATCCATCAAAAGCATTATTGAACTGCTGGACACAGAACCCCTTTTCAACGCGGAAGACCTTGAATTCTACCGGTGGATATCGGATTATTATATGCACCCACTCGGAAAGACTCTGAAGGCATCTCTTCCCGGCGGGATAGATATGGAGAGCAATCTGTGGGCCTCCCTCTCCGATAATCGGAAGATGGAAGAAGATGACCTGTCCGACGCGCAGCGCGGGATAATCGGGATATTGAACGAGCATCCCAATGGTCTTTCTGCAAACAGACTGAAAAAAGATACCGGAAGAAAAAATATTCTTGATGATCTCAGGAAACTTCAATCCCTGAAATACGTGAACCTGGAAGACAGAATCCGGAAGGCCGATGTAAAAAAGAAGATAGAAAAAAGAATAAAACTGACATCTCCCTTCCCCACGGAAATCAAATTGACCGAAAAGCAGGGACATATCCGCGATTTCCTGAAGAGGCACGGCGAGGTCGACTTACCGTCACTCCGTGAAGAATTCAAAAATGTTCAGGCCACGATAAAAAGAATGGAAACAAAAGGCCTGGTGCATACATCCACAAGGGAATCCTACAGAAGCCCGGGCAAACCACCTCATATCGGGAAGCAGAACACACACATAATCCTGAATAACAAACAGACGGCGGCTCTCGGTGAAATAATCTCCGGAATAAAATCCCGCAAGTATTTCCCCTGTCTGCTCCACGGGGTCACCGGAAGCGGAAAAACCGAGGTGTATCTCAGGGCGATAGAAAAAACCGTCAAACTGGGTGGCAGCGCCATCTACCTCGTGCCGGAGATAAGCCTGACGCCACAGCTTTTAAGCAGGATACGAAACAGATTTGACGAAACCGTGATCGCGATACTGCACAGCGGTATCGGAAGAAGCACAAAATATGACGAATGGCGGAGGATACAAAAAGGTGAAGCCAGGATTGTCATAGGAGCGAGATCGGCTGTATTCGCCCCGGCCAGGGACCTGCGACTCATTGTGGTCGATGAAGAACATGACTCCTCATACAAACAGGATGATCATCTTGCGTACAACGCGCGTGACCTTGCGATAGTAAGGGCAAAACAGAGATCGGCAACGGTCGTTTTGGGTTCAGCGACACCCGGCATCCAGACATATTTCAACACAAAAAACAAAGATTTCAAGCTCCTCGAACTGCCGGAACGGGTGGAAGGAAGAGAGCTTCCCCGCGTCGATATTATCGACATGAAAAAAGAAGGAGGCGGATCAGGGAAAAACGCGCCCATTTTCTCCCGACCTCTTATAGAAGCAATCCGCAATACGCTTGACGACGGAAAACAGACGCTCCTTTTTCTGAACAGGCGGGGATTTCATACCTTTCTCTATTGCCTCGACTGCGGCTACATATTTAAATGCCTCAATTGCTCCGTCTCCATGACACATCACAGGAACGACAATTCTCTTCGATGCCACTACTGCAACTTTCGCGTAAAGGCCCCTCCGGTATGTCCCTCATGCGGGGGTTCCCGCATAAACAGTTATGGTATGGGTACCGAGAGAGTGGAGGAGGAAATAACAACACTGTTCCCCGGCGCGAGGGTAAAGAGGATGGATAGCGACTCCACCTCAAAAAAAGGTGCATACGAAAAAATCCTCAAATCTCTCGACAGAGGTGAGATAGATATCCTTGTGGGAACACAGATGATCACAAAAGGTCATGACTTCCCCGGAGTCACCTTGGTCGGGGTTGTATCAGCGGACAATTCCCTGAATATTCCCGATTTCAGGGCCGCGGAAAAGACCTTCCAGGTACTGACACAGGTTGCGGGCAGGGGGGGAAGAGGAGATTCACCGGGAAGGGTTATCATACAGACCTTCAACCCTGATAACTACGCCATAATGCGGGCCCGAGAGTACAACTATGCCAGCTTCTACGATAACGAGATTCAAACGCGCCGGGAACTTGGCTATCCGCCATTCAGTCGTATGGTGAACCTCACAATATCAGCTACAAATGAAGCCCGGATCACCAGCTGTGTCAAAAATCTGAGCGCAGTTGCCAGAGACCTTGCCCGGCAGGCAGGAGGAAATATCTCCGTACTGGGGCCCGCGGAGGCCCCCCTGTCCAGAGTTAAAGGCCGTTACCGGTGGCACATGCTCCTCAAGGGAAACGATATAAAAGCCCTGCACGCCCTGGCCGGTAACATACTGGCAAACACCAGCGAAACCGGCCTGCGTATCAGGGTCGATGTGGACCCTGTGAATTTTATGTAGAGAAGACCTATTTTGACAATAGCTCAGAAATTGTCGCACATACTGATAAAGCATTGGGGCGCCACCACATGAAATATTGGGTACTGTCAACTTTTATGTGTAAATTTCTTATAGGCCAATTCTCTGAAGAATGGCAGGTTATTATGCACTTTTCCTACAGGGTTTGATCTCCAATGTAATTCCATCTTTAAAGATATAAAGGCCAGGAGACGGTAGCAGGCATGTTCCCCGGCTACTATCTCCATCGGTTTTGTCCTTCGTTTAAATTCTTTGTTCAGTCGTTCAATAATGTTTGTGGTTCTAAGTGAAAGCCATTCATCCTCCGGAAAGTCGAAGAAAGTCAGACAGGAATCTATGGATCTCTCTAAACAATGTACAGCAGAAGGAAGATCTTTCCTCCATTTTTCTTTGAATGTGTTGAATTGTTCAAGAGCCTTCTCTCTCGAAGTCGCATAGAAGATGGAACGTAAATCAGCAGCAACAATTTTCTTTAATTTCCTCGGAACCTTGGCCAGGACGTTCCTGTCGACATGTACCGTGCAGCGCTGTACCTTGGCCTGTGAGAACTCTTCTTTAAATACTGTTTCCAACCCCGGTAGACCATCCATAATGCCCAGTGTGACTGTCTGGCTATCCAGTCCACGTGATTTCAGGTCCTTGAAAAACTCACGCCAGTTGGAAGCAGATTCCTTGTCTCCGGACTGCATACCCAGAACCAGTTTGTGTCCTCGCCTGGTTACACCAATGGCAACAAGAACAGGAACGAGTTCTATACTTCTCTGTATGCGCATACGGAAATTAACACCATCAACAAAGATGTATTTGATAGTCTCTCTTGAAAGATCCCGCATACGCCATTTTTCAACTGCCTCTGTCAGGTCGGCATTGGCGCTGCTTATCTCCGTATGGGAAATCTTCCGCCCTATCAGTCTTTTGGATATCATGGAAAGGCTGCGTGTGCTTATCCCTGTCAGGAACATCAGGCTCAGATCACGGCTGATCTCTTCTTCATACTGCTTACTACGAGGGATCACCCGAGTGGTAAATTCTCCTTTACGATCTCGTGGGACCTTGACCTCGACTTCTCCAATACCTTTCAAAGTAAAGTTACGATCATAGGAGCCATTGCGATGATTAACATCTCCCTGACTACGTGCGTAGGGTTCTCTCCCCAGGAAATGGGTAAGTTCCGCCCCCATCATTGCCGTCATATAATCTCCGACAATTTCTCTGACATCCAGTCGAATCATTTCAAAGATCTGTTCCGGTTGTTTCTGAATCTCCTTGAATACTTCTACAAGTTCAGGTACACTCACTTCCAGTTTCATGGCGCTTTCTCCTTTTTATTCAGGTTTTGGGTAAAACCCTTTTTAAAGGAAAAGCGCCTTTTTTTCTACACCATTTTAAATTTACACAAGATATCTTACACTACCGGAAAATTTATGGCCCCTCGATTAAACGTGATTGTGTGGGGAGTTATCCTTTCTTTCCACCTTTTTATTATAGCGGATGTAGTTTCGGCTGACAAAAAGCTTTTTAAGTCGGTATCAACATTTATGAACCCACGACTTGTTAAGATTTATGGTTTGCCAGAAGGCGCGGGGAAAACTTGCATAAGTACGGAAGAGCCATTTGTTTCGCGAGATGGTCGTTTTCTGTTTTTCAATACTGGAAAAAATGAAAACAATAAAGATTTGCATTATGCCGAATGGGTAAATAATAAATGGGTCTATCGGGACTCAATGAGGCCAAAGATAAACAATTCAAAAGAAGTCCAAGCAAACCCCACGATGGATGGGAACTACAATTTTCTTTATTTGGACAGCGCCGTCAAGTCAATGATTCGTATCGCTAAGTTTTCTCCTGACAACGGCAAACTTTATTCCTTGCGAGAGGTTGAGGGCATACCAAAGAAAAAAGTCAAACTTATCGATCAAAAGGTTAGCGGGAACATGGGGGTTGAAATAAGTGCGGATGGCACGTACCTGTTTTTTTCCCGGGCGACATGGAAATTAAAAATGGGTGTGAATGGATTTACCATAGGGAAATTGTTAGACTCAGATATCCTGTTTGCAAGAAAAAGGGGGAACAAATATATTTACAATAAGGCTGAAACCAAACATATAATGAGGCGCATAAATACTTCGGACTTGGAGTATGCAGCCTCCATTTCTTTCGATGGCTTAGAATTGTTTTTCACGAGATTTGTTCTCGCAGATTATAAGATGGGCAAAATAAGGTCTAGAATCATGCGTTCTACGAGAACATCTCTGTCGGAACCCTTCAGCGAACCTGAAATGATAGATGCTATTGGCTGTTCCGATTTTGTAGAAGGTCCGGCTATCTCTGGAGACGCTAAAGAACTGTACTACCATAAACTCGTTGGGAAAAAGTTTAGAATCTATAAGGTCAGCCGTTGAATTAACGATTCAAATAAATGAAAGATAACAAGGCGCTCCATAGTGACAGGTGAGCTTGGTCGTTAGCCCTCATACTAAAGAATGGGAGTATTGTTGAAGAATCAAGCAACATTCATTGATTTTATTTTGAAAGAATGGCTGGTCATTGCATCTGGCGTTGGTTTGGTTCTGACGGCATTTTATACAAAACGGTTTCCAGTCTACTCAATCAATGAAATGCAGGTGT
>JAGGXJ010000052.1 GCA_021163105.1 Syntrophobacterales bacterium | reverse complement strand
CTTTTACAAGCATTGTGAACCGCCGGGAGGTTTCCTTCAATCTTTATTACTTATGCATTCAAACACTTCCCATATTAATTTACTCAATATTTGTATTAATGGTTTGTTATGAGAGTAGGGTAAATTAATATGGGAAGTGTCCCCAATTGGAGGCCGGATCATGAAACTGTTAAAAGGTATTCTCTGGTTGGTGTCTGCAGTAATCGTCATTGGTATTATTGCCGTCGTGGTCATTATAAATCCCTTTGGTCCTTCTCCCCTGAACAAATTTACGAAGGACGGTAATCTGACTATTCCCGGGTTAACCGCGCCGGTAACGGTTCACCGTGACGAAAAGGGCATGGCCTATATTTATGCTCAGAATATGGATGATCTTAGTTTGGCCCAGGGTTTTGTCACCTCCCAGGACAGGCTTTTCCAGATGGAACTGACAAAGCTCTTCGCGTCCGGCCGGATCACCGAACTTGTCGGAGATAAAGCCAGGGGTCTGGACACCCGGATGAGAACGCTGGGCTTTCATCGCAACGCGGAGAAACACGTTGAATTGCTCAGTAATGAAACGCGGGATTATCTCCAGAAATATGAGGATGGTGTCAATGCCTTCATCAACACGAGACCCGGCAACATACACCTGGAATTCAAACTTGCCGGATTAGAGCCTACGCTATGGACCATTGCAGATTCACTGACCATTCTTTATTACATGGGATGGAATAGCTCAGGCAATGCCGGCAGCGAAATAATCGCACAGATGCTGATTGAAAAACTGGGACCGTCTCGGGCCGCTGAAATTTTCCCCCTCACCATTAATCCTGATGACACTGTCCCGACAAAGGTGAATACCACTGATTTATCCTTTCAAATCACCCGTTCAAATATTGTATTTGACAAAACCATGCTTTCCTATTTCCGTGACAGTTTGTTGAAGATTGGAAGTAACAACTGGGCTACAAGCCCGAAGCTCTCAACCGGTGAAAAACCTGTTGTTGCCAATGACCCACACTTGAGCGCCACGATCTTGCCGGGTCCATGGTACCCTTGCGGGCTTATAACCCCCGCGACACGATCCGTGGGAGTAACCATTCCCGGATTAGGTGGGATGACCATTGGCCGGACCAGTCATTTTGCCATCGGGATAACTAATGCCTATAACGATACCCAGGACCTTTATATCGAGACGGTAGATCCCGGCAACCCGGATAATTACCTCGAAGGCGACAATTCTCTGCCGTTCGAAGTGATTGAAGAAACACTGAAGATAAAAGACAAGGCGGCGCCCGACGGATTCCGGAAAGAAACGATCAAAATACGGTGTACGAAAAGAGGGCCCGTCATTTCCGGTGTCATGCCCGGTCTGAAAACCGACAAGGTCATAACGGTGCGTTGGTCGGGTTTTGAGGCCATGGCCCCCACCATTGGCTTTGAGCAATTACAGGCAGCCAGAACGGTAACAGAAATTCGCCGGGCATTGAGGGATGTCAACCAGGTTCCCCTGAATTTTGTCTTCGCCGACAGCGAGGGAAACTTCGGATGGCAGACAACGGGCAGGGTTCCTATACGCACCCAAAAAGAAGGTCTGATACCTTATGTGGTTCATGATGGTCAGGACAACTGGACCGGCTGGATTCCCTGGGAGGATATGCCATATGCCATCAATCCCGCCCGGGGATGGGTCGGTACCTGCAACCACATGACAGTGGGGAGGGATTACCCCTATTATTATACCTCCTGGGTGTCCCCTTCCTACAGGTATCGGAGACTTGTCGAGCTGATGGACAGCCCTGGGGAAAAATCGGTGGACGACCACTGGAAGTTTCAGAGAGACGCGGTCAATCTCATGGCAAAGGAAGTCGCGCCGGTAATGGCCAGGGCGCTGGCAGACCATGATGACACCAGAGCACTGGGTCAGATACTCTCAAACTGGGACTATGTTGATTCTCCGGATAGCGCCGCTCCCACCGTATTCCAGTCTGTCTATAGCGAATTCGCCCTTCTGGTGTATAGCGACGAGCTGGGAGACGAACTCGCCCGGGAGATGCTGAACAACTGGTATTTCTGGGAGGAGCGGCTTCAAAAAATGGTAATTGAGGAAGATTCTTCCTGGTTTGATGATGTCAATACCGGTGACAGAAAAGAAAAGCGGGACGATCTTTTTCATCATGCTGCCCTGAATGCACTCAAAAGACTTCAGCCGACCCTGGGAGATAATCCGGCCGGATGGCTCTGGGGGAAGGTACATTCGCATGAATTTCTCAGTCCCATCAGACGATCCGGAACCGGGAAGGAATGGCTGGGTGGAGGAACACATCCTGCTATGGGCTCCGGAGAAACGCTGTATCGTGGCGCATACAACTTTAACAAGCCCTTTAATGTTACCATTTCCGCTTCTCTCAGGATGGTGGCGGATTTAGGTGATCCAGATAAGATCCTGGCGGTTTTGCCGGGAGGTATTACCGGACGTCAGTTCGACCCACACACCACCGATCAGATCAAGTCCTTTATGAATGGTGAGAAAGTCTATTGGTGGTTCAGTGACAGAGTCATTAAGGAACACACGAGAAATACATTGATGCTGAATCCGATAAATTAAACATAGTTTCTTTTTAGTTCTTTTTCACAGTTGTGGACAGAACGAAGAACGCCGGCCAGATGGCTGGCGTTCTTCGTTGTTTTGATGCTTATGCCTTTTTCGGGGGATTTGACAACAGCGTAACAGCCGCTCCCAGCAGGCATGCAACTCCCGCGATGATAAAAGGAGTTACCCATATTGAAGGATCGCCACCACCCTTGGCTGCGTCCTTGAAATATCCGGCGATCTGAGGTCCGATGACACCGGCGATGCCATACGCAACAAATATAAACCCATAGTTCAATCCCACGTTTTTATTGCCGAAATAGTCTGCCGTTATGGCAGGGAAGAGGGCGAAATTACCACCGAAATTAAAGCCGATGATACAGGCGCCGATAATCAGTGTAGCAACCGTTCCACCCATCTTGTAAAAGAGGAGCATGATGATTCCCTGGAGCAGACACATGAGAAAGATAGACATTTTGCGTCCGAGTTTATCAGAAACCGTTCCCCAGACGATACGACCGAGACCGTTGAAAATCGCGTACAGGGCCATGGCGGTACCGGCCGCGGCAGAGGCAGCCGCAGCGGTCATTCCCGCGGCTTTCAAAGAGTCGATGCCGAACAGCTTGATGCAGTAGATAACCATCAAACCGGCGATGGCTGAAAACAGGAATGTGACCCATGTCATATAAAACTGAGGGGTTTTCAACATTTCACCTGATTCGAAATTAGTCATGCCCAAAGCCGCGCTGCCCGGATTTGATCCCGATTCTGAGGATACGGGTTTTGGCGGAGTCCATCCTTCCGGGACATAACCCTCCGGCGGATCAATCATGACGATACTTCCCAGGAGAACCACAACAAGAAAAATGACTCCATAGAGGAGAAAGACACTCTGAACACCTCCAAGACCAAAGAAGTTCAGGCTGTTTATCAGGCCGAACCAGGAACCGGCTGCCTTGACCCATATTGTCGCGCCGAAACCGAAACCGGCAACGGCCAGCCCCGTGACCATTCCCTTTTTGTCAGGGAACCATTTTACTCCGACGGCAATGGGGACAACATAGGCAAGTCCGATACCTGCGCCACCAATAACTCCGATGAATAGTAACTGACTAAAAAATGACGTTCCAAACAGTCCGCCAAGGATATACCCGGCGCCCAGGACAATTCCGCCAATGGATGCCAGTTTTCTCGGACCTGTTACCGAAAGCATTCTTCCGGAAATGATCATGACGATTGCAAACACCAGAAGACCAATGGAAAAGATCCACGCTGCCTGAGTAGCGCTGAAGCCGTACATTCCACCCTTAGCTATGGACAGGGTCAGTTTGGGTGTAAAAACAGACCACGCATAAATAGCGCCGAGACACAGCTGTATTAATACAGCGCCGATCACGACATACCAACGATTCATTACTTTTTCTTTTGTCATTGAACTCCTCCAAACCTGTTAATAATACTAAAACACTTAGTTAATCATAATTTAAGCGAATGGATGAAACTCCTATCGGGAATCTGAGTAAATGTCAAATAAAAAATCAAACATAAATCGATTGTGCCGGATGGTCATGTTGACATATTGGATCCAATCTCATATGCTTCATATGTGGACTATCAAGATCGGAAGTTGTTTCCCGGGAAGAAATATGAAAATTCTTGTTGTTGAAGATGATGAGAAGATAGCCTCCTTCATTTCAAAAGGGTTGAAAGAGGCGGGTTATACTGTAGATGTCGCCAGTGATGGTGTGGATGGTCTGCATCTTGGTGTCACTGAACCCTATGATGCCGCGGTTATCGATATTATGCTTCCTGGCCTCGATGGTCTCTCTCTGATAGAGCGGCTCAGGACAAAAGGAATAAAGACCCCGGTAATCATTCTGAGCGCCAAACGTTCCGTGGATGACAAGATTAATGGTTTGGAGAAAGGGGGCGATGATTATATGATAAAACCCTTCTCCTTTTCAGAACTTCTGGCCAGAATACAGGCACTGATTCGGAGAGCCACCCAGACTCCCGAATCTTCTGTACTGAGCATTGGGGATCTGACCATAGACCTCTTGAACCGTGAAGTAAGGCGCGGAGATGTGCCCATCACCTTGCCGTCACGTGAGTTCGCGCTCTTGGAACACCTTCTGCGTAACAAGGGGCGTATTATATCCAAGACATCCATTCTGGAACATGTGTACGATTATTCCTTTGACCCACAGACCAATGTTGTGGATGTCTTGGTTTGCAGGCTGCGCAACAAGATAGACAAAGACTTTGGCACGAAACTGATTCATACAGTGCGTGGGATGGGCTATGTTCTCAAAGAGAAGTGATAAGATCGGGCTCACATTCAGTGTGAAATTGAGTGTTCTTTACGCCCTCTTTTTCGTTATCAGTTCAATAGGGCTGTTTTTTGTTGCCTATTATGTAATCCACAATCTGGTAGAGCAGAGGGAACATGAAATCATCAGCAACAGGATTGATGAATATCGCGCCTGGTATAAAGAAGGAGGGGTTACCGCCCTCAAGGCGCGTTTTGACGAGCAATCCGCCTCTACCAAAGATGCCTACTTTGTTCGTATAATAAGCCCCAATGGCAACGCTCTGTTTGTCAGTATTCCCAGGAAGTTTAGAGGACTTGATACCTCTCGACTCAGGATCGTGCAATCCCCTCAAAAAGATTTATGGATTTCCATCAAGGGGCAGGCCGAAAAGGACGCCTGGACCGTAGGCATGGCAAAACTTCCCGGTGAGTTGACCCTCCAGGTTGGGAAAAGCACCACGCAGAGCCGTGAGTTTCTTTCCTATTTCAGAACCATTTTCCTGATCTTTGTCGTGCTGATTCTCCTTCTTGGCATTGCCGGAGGTGGTTTCCTGACGTTTCGCGCCATCCGGCCCATACGACGGTTAATTCAAACGGTACGTAATATACTGAAAACAGGTAAGACGAGTATGCGCGTCCCGGTGAGCAGTGGGAGGGGAGAGATGGAAGAGTTGGTAAGTCTTTTTAACCAAATGCTGGACAGGAACGATTCTCTGATTCAGGTGATGCGTAATTCCCTCGACAATGTTGCCCATGACCTGCGTACCCCCATGACCCGCCTGAGAGGGAGCGCGGAACTCGCGCTTCAGGATTCGAAAAACCGGGATTCCTGCCTGGAGGCACTTGCCGATTGCATGGAAGAATCGGAGAGCGTGCTGACGATGCTGAATGTTTTGATGGATGTGGCCGAGGCTGAAACCGGTGTAATGAAACTGGATGTTACAGATGTCTCGGTTCGAGAGGTTGTTCATTCGGCTGTTGAACTATATGAAATGGTGGCAGAGGAAAAAAACATATCCGTCATCGAAGATCTTTCTGATGAAATTATCATTAGGGTGGATCAAATTCGCTTCAAGCAGGTGATAGCGAATCTCATCGACAACGCGCTTAAATACAGCTCTGAGGGGGGGTATGTGAATATTTCAGCCAGTAAAAAAGGAGATCTGGTCTCGATTTCGATATCCGATGAAGGGATCGGGATTCCACGTAGCGAGATGGATAAAATATTTGACAGGCTGTATCGTGGAGACCACAGCCGTTCGCAACGCGGGCTTGGTCTGGGGTTGAGTCTCGTGCGCGCCATCGTTCAGGCCCATGGAGGAACAGTCAAAGTTGAAAGTGAACCGAACAAGGGTTCAACGTTTATTATTGAAATCTAACTCCTGCATCATCCTGTTAATCATGAAACTGTGAAAAGGAGTCCTCTGCTTCTCTCAGGGGGTTACAATTGGCTCAACCGCCTTTCTCTGCACCCATCCGGACTTGCCTTCAGGCTCTTCGATAAAGACGTAGTCCCCGTATGTCTTTGTTATCTTGACAACGGTTCCGTTTTTTATCCCGGTTGGGCTGGATGCGGCGTCGAAGGGTGACACGTGTAGGCGGGTATCAGCATGTGTTACCACGCCGAGATCCAGTTTCTTATACTGGAGCGTTACTGCGGCTGTGCTTATCACAAAAAGGATTAGGAACGTGCTGACAATCGCCCTGAAGGGTGTGGGGGGAATCCACACTGGTATTATGCCCCGCAGGAGGAAGGAGATGCTAAACAGGGCGAAAGCGGCACTTATAATCCATGTCCATCTGTTCATATTCATAATATTGAAAAATTTCTGCCATACCGGTACCGGCTCGGGGATCAGTCCGAAGTCCTTTTGTGCCATGCGGAGATTTGCCTGAATGTCAGCATTCCCCGGATCCAGGGAAAGGGCGCGTTTATAGTTGAGGATTGCCTGTCCCGCGTCTTTCTTATGGTAGTACGCATTGGCCATATTATAGAGGAGAGAAGCTGAGACACCTCCGGTTTTCATAATCTCCTTATAGTGAGAGATAGCCTCGTTGAATTTTCCCGCAGCGTATGCCTGATTGCCCAGAGCGAAGAGATCTTCATGTTCCCCGGCCCGGGCATTTAAAGAAAGAGCCGAAATCAGCAGAGTGAGCATCGTGACAGCGGCGATCAGGAGCATTATTTTTTTATTCTGTAGTTTTTTGAATGTCATCAGTTTTTCTCCAGATTTTCAAGTTCCTCAATTATCAATTCCCGGTATTGTTTCAGCTCTTCCTGGCTGAAAGACTGACCGGAATAGACTACCGCATCGGCCGTTTCAAATATCTGTCTGATGCCTGTCATATCTTCGGGCAGGCGGTCTTTCACATCGGCAAGGGTAATGGTTTCCGGCGGGAGAGACCATATTTCACCAAGGCGTTCCTGGGAGGCGCTGCGGCAGGCGTTGAAGAACCCCTGCACGTCATGTTCAGCTATGAATATGTTCATTTCTTTTACAGACCGTTCTATCTTTTGATTTATGCGCTTTTTTGCCATGATTTCAGGGTTGCGATCCAGCCTGCGTTTCCTGCGTCCGAGGAATATGCCCCCGATCAGGGCACAGAGGGATATTCCCTGCGCGCCGATAAACCAGGGGTTTGTTACATTCGGTTTGAGATCCTTTGTCATATGACCAAGACTGATATGGATCGGCGCAAGTCGGGGTGTTCCGGGGTTATTTATCGCTCCGGAGGCAATCGAATCTTTGAGCTGTTGCGCCGACCCTGCTGGTATGTTTCGCGCAATATCTGAAGATGGGACAATTTTTACCGGTATCGGTTTGGTTTGCAGACTGATATACTTTCGGGCCTTTGTATCAAAGTAGCTGAATTCCACAGGGGGTATCTTTTTGATGGATGAGTCAAGCGGGATGATGGCTTGCTCAAACAGCTTTTCCCCCCTATAGCCGGCGCTGCCGGACGGTTTAAATTTCGCTTCCGGCATGTAGGTTTTCCATCCCCTGGTGGAGCTGAGTGAAGGTTTCTTTACCCTGTCAAAATTACCCTCTCCCTTTACAATCATCTTCAGTGTTAAGGGGTCTCCCACCATACTTTCCTTTGGGGCTGCCTCCGCGGAGAGGGTAAAATTGCCGACTGCGCCACTGAAGTTATCAGGTCTTCCCGCTTTGGGGAGAGGGAGTACGCGCATCTTCCGGCTGGTACTTTTGATGTTGACCTCTTTTTTTCTCACGCCTTCGAAGAAGTTGTCAAAAAAGCTATCGTCAAAGAAACTGTTATTTAAAAATGGACGGCGGCGGGATGTATCCGGAACTAGCAGAGTGGCGTTAATGTAAATGTTTAGTGGATATTCACCCTCCTTGACGGCGGACATGACGGCGTTCCAGGTCAGCACACTAAAGGTCTCCCCTTTTATTGTTTCCTCGGTTTGCCGGGGCTTTTCGCTAATAGATTGGAAGGAGAAGACGCTTCCTTCCGGGACCGGCAGCGAATTTACAGTTGCCCGGACGCCGCGTCGAAAATATGCCCTGATCTCGACGGGCACCGTTTCACCCACGTATGGCCGGCGTGTTGCCGGTATTACCCGGAGAAACGCTGTCTGGCCGATCTCACTTTCCTCCAGCCGGGTGGAGCTTCCGGGCGGCTGCGCTTGCGGCGTGGGAGAAGGTACTGCATTTATTCCGCTTTTCTGCGATTTGACCACATGCAGCGTAAGGGGTTGAGTTTTCCCCCGGCTGCCTGTATCTGTGGTGATCGGTGGGATGGTAAAATCACCCGGCCGGTCCGGCAATACACGATAAATGTAAGAAATGGATGCGGAAACGTTCCCGTTTATGAACTGGTATTTGCTACTCTGTCCAGAGGTGATGAAGCGCAGGCCATCGACGTGAGGTATGACCGGTTTGCCTGCCCCTGTTCCCGATATATGCACTGAAAGAATAGAGACATCTCCCAGTGTGATGTTTTGAGGTTCCAGAGTGGCAGATATATTGTCGGCCTTTCCGCTTCCCCATACGTTTCCTGAAAGAAGGAGCAATACACAGATCATGCATATCAAAGTGGTGGCAGTCTGAAATGTCTTCACGATCACTGGAGATTTACAGATACGGCAGTTCATTACCAGTTTCTCCTTTTCTTTTCATCATGTTTGTCCTGTAGCTCTTTGCCAGTGGCGATCGGCATCACCTTTTCATCTCCCTTGAGAGAATCGAGAAGATTTTCCGCTTCTTCTCTTGTCATCTGTCCAGGTTTGCGTTTCTGCGGAGTTTCCGCGGAAGCTCCGGCTTTTTTCTGCTTTCCGGCCTCCGGCCTTGCGGGTTTTTTTATGTCCTGATGTCCATTGTTGCTATCTGTCTGCTTATTTTTTATATCTTTCTTGCTGCTGTCATTCTGTTTTTCATTTTTATTACCGGGATCGGGCTTGCTCTTGCCCTGTTTCTTTTTCAGTTCCTCCAGTTTTTTCTTCACGAACTCTTTGTTGAAACGCGCGTCTTCATCTTCGGCATTTAGTTTCAGTGCGCCGTCATAGGCGCTTATCGCGGCCTGCCACTGTTTGATGGTATTTTCGGGCTTTGTCTTTTCAATCTGCTGACCGATGCGATATAAAGTATTTCCCAGATTGTAGTAGGCCTTGTTCTGCAGTGATAATTCGCTGCTTGGCAATGTATCCTTGAAGGCATTGAAAGCTTCTCTGTATTTCCTGTCTTTATAAGCAGCCGCACCGAGATTGAACCGGAGTTTAAGGTCTTCCGGATTTTTGTCAACTGCAGCCCTGTACCCGGCCGATGCCTGAGAATAATTGCCTTTTTTGTATGCTCTTTCAGCACTTTGTGGAGAAGCCCATGCCACGGAAGACAGGACGAGGGAAACAGTAAAGAGGAAACCGAATATAGCCGCGATGCTGGTCTTTGTCCTTACCCTTGGACGTCTATCGGCGGTCTCTATCTCCGGAGATGATATTCCCTTTCTCCTGCGATCATTGAATACAAATTCCATGACAAGAAAGATCAAAGCGAGGGCGAGGGGCCATTCAAATCTGTTAATAGGAACCTTCTGCATCCTTTCCGCGAGTTCATGTTTGGGAACAAGGCTGAGTTTTCTGCTGTAAACTGCCTCAAGGCCCTGTGCCTGTCTGCCGAGAGGTTCATAGACGCCGCCGGTCCTTGCAGCAATTTCTTTGAGCGTTTTTTCGTCCAGACGTGATTTTACCACCCGTCCCGTTTCATCCTTTACAAATGATACCCCATTCCCCTCATTATCTATGGGAATCAGTTCGCCTCCGGGAGTACCGACGCCTACCGTGTAGATAGTCATGCCTTTTGCGGCTGCTTCCTGTGTGGCGGTCAGCACATTGCCCTCCAGATCTTCACCATCGGTAATGAGAATAAGTATCTTGTGATTCGCGTCATCTGTGAAGGCGGATTGTGCTTCGTATATTGCGCTGGCAAGATTCGTTCCCCCCTGTGGTATGATATTTGTGTTAAGGGCTGTAAGTGATTCTATGAAGGCATTATAGTCCATAGTCAGGGGACACATAAGAAAGGCGGAGCCGGCAAATGGAATGAGGCCCACGCGATCGCCGTCAAGTTTTGAAACAAAATCCATTATCCCCAGTTTGCTTCTTTCGAGCCGGTTTGGGTTCACGTCGTTCGCGAGCATGCTCCTGGAGGTGTCCACGGCCATAAGAATATCGATTCCCTTGCGCTTAACCTCTTCCCAGCGAAATCCAACCTGAGGCTGGGCCAGGGCAATGAACAGGCATCCTACAGCCAGAATGAAGAGGATTCGCTTTGTCATTCTCCGACCCGGTGAAACACTCTCGGTCAGTTTTCCCAGCAGGTGTCCGGAAGCGAACTTTTTCAACGCTGTCTGATTTCTTTTCTGAAGATGTCGAAAGCTGAACACCAGGGCCGCGCATGCCACAAGCCCTGCAACCAGCCAGATTGAATGCGCGAATTGCATTTATATTTATCCTTTCTCTCAATCAAATAATGGTTTTTCTCCATCAGCCATCGGCTATCAGCCACGCTCTACGGCAGGCGACGAAAACGTGTCTGTGACAATGTTGTTTCCAGGCCCAGTAAAAATAGAACTGGTATAGCGGCCCAGGGGAACACCTCGTTGCGATGTTCAAATTTCTTTATCTTTCGAGTCGTTTTCTCCAGTTTGTTGATCTCGCCATAGATTTTTCTGAGGGACTCTGTGCCCGTGGCACGATAGTATTGGGCTCCAGTCATAGCCGCGACCTTTTTCAGGGTATCTTCGTCTATGTTCACCTCTGCCATAACAATCCTGTTATTTCCAAGCCGGTCGGTGACGGGAATGGGTACTTCTCCATGAGAACCGGCACCGATAGTATAGACTTTGATGCCCAGCGTCTCAGCCGCCTCGGCTGCCATTACAGGCGAAACCTTACCCGCGTTGTTCATCCCGTCAGTGAGCAAAATTACTATCTTTGACTTGGCCTTCTGGTCTCTCAGCCTGTTAACTCCGGATGCTATAGCCGAACCGATGGCAGTACCGTCTTTCATCATATCCGTTTTTACAGTTTCCAGTCTTTGCTGTAACCAGTTGTGATCAAGGGTCAGTGGGCTGACAACGTAAGGCTGTCCCGCGAATGCCACAAGCCCGATGCGATCATTGGGACGCTCTTCTATGAATTTTGAAACGACTTTCTTAACCACGCCAATACGGCTTGCCTGTTTGTTTCCTATGGTAAAATCAAGGGCCTTCATAGATCCTGAAACGTCCATGGCGAGAATTATATCGATTCCACTTGCCTCCACCTCAGTAGTGCCATGAACAATCTGTGGTCTTGCCAGGGCTACTATTAATAGCGCCAGAGCGATCAGACGCAGAGTCCCGAGCCATCTGCCGGATGTGGATTTGCGCGCCCTGGCAAGTTGCGCGGCGATCCGGGAGGTGGGATATCTGACAGCACAGACCGCGCCTTTTTTGCCATGTATAAAGGATAGAAGAGGAATCAGTGCCAGCAGCCACAATATTTCCGGGTGGTTAAAATGAATCATGATTTATCTCCTGTGCTGATCGATTTTTTTCCTGAACGGGTTTTGTCTTCTCGACAAACTGCCAGGCGCTTGCGTGCATTGCCTCCATTTGTTCAATAGAAAGCAGATAGCGCGCAAATTTTGCCAGATCGCAATGTGTCAGGAAATCCTGAAGTTCTTTGCGATATGCATCAAGAGAGTCTTTGCTGCCAGTTGTGAGGCTCCGCATAAATTCCTCTGTTGTGTGACGGGTTGCGCTTAGATCAAAACGTTTCTCAACATAGGTTCGGATCGCGTCCGATACAGCGACGGAAAATACCTCCGCTTTTCCGGGAACCATAAGCGCCCTTGCCCGTTCAAGCTGTTCAAAGGCCGTCTCGCAGGCGAGTTTTGTTCTCAGAATTCTGTTTCTTTTAGTCAGTTTCCATATTCCCCATATAAGAAGGAAAAGAAGAATGCCGCTTCCGGTATAAACGGCCCACCACCAGGGCCAGGGTATGTTAACAGGACCTCTTATGTCGCGTATATCCTCCGTTGTGGTTGCCATGTTAGTAACGTCTGACTGGGGTGGGGCTTGTACCTGCCGCGCGGCTGCGATATTTGGAGTCAATTGTTTCGTTACTGCCTGAGGCGCGGATAATGAGATATTCTTAGCGGCGAGTACTGTTCCCGATGTGACCAGAATAAGCACCGCTATGGCCACTATGGTGCCCTTGATATGAAATTTCACCAGTGTCTTCTCCTTTCCCGCGAACCGAAGAAATTCAACAATACCGGAAGATATGGCTCGTTTGTGGTAACCTCCAGAAGATCGACACCCGACGACCGGATAACTTTTTTTAATGTCCGGCGATGTTCTTCAGATATTTGTGAGAAGCTTTTCCTGATATCGACACGCGAAGTGTTCAGCTCGATCTGTTCTCCCGTTTCCGAGTCCTCAATAGTCAGAAGCCCGATATTGGGCAGTTTCCACTCCCGGGGGTCATTTACCGAAACCGCTATCAGGTCGTGGTGACGGTTGGTTATCTGGAGCTTGGGCCGAAAACTTGCCAGGGAAGTTTCGAAATCTCCGGGAAAGCAAAAGTCGGAGATGAAGAACATTACACAACGTCTGGAGATTACCTGATTTGCGAAATCCGTTGCGGCTGTCATATCCGTTTTTGTGCCTGAAGGTTGAAAGAAGAGAATTTCCCGGATTACTCTCAATATATGAGTTTTTCCCTTGGCCGGGGGTATGTAGAGTTCCACTTCGTCGGTGAAGAGTATTAATCCAACCTTGTCATTATTGCGAACAGCTGAAAAGGCCAAGACGCTTCCCATTTCCGCCATTATCTCCCGCTTGCTCTGAAGTGATGAGCCGAATCGGCCGGAAGCGCTGACATCAATGACAAGCATAATGGTCAGCTCCCGTTCCTCGGTGAATTTTTTTATGAAGGGACGCCCGGTCCGGGCGGTTACATTCCAGTCAATGCTCCTTATATCATCGCCCGGGACATATTCCCGCACCTCGTCAAAGTCCATGCCGTGTCCCTTGAAAACTGAGTGATAATGGCCGGCAAGAGAGTCATCAACCAGACGATTGGTTTTAATCTCAACAAGCCGGACCTTTTTAAGAATTTCACTGCTTATTCTACTGTCCATGATATTTCCTTTCCGGGGTCAGATCACCTCTAAATCTCTCTCAATCCCCTTAAGGAACAGGAACGGTATTTAGTATCTTTCGCACGATATCATCGCTTCTTAATGCTTCCGCTTCTGCTTCATAGGTGATGCTGACGCGGTGTCTGAGGACATCCATGGCAATGGACTTCACGTCTTCCGGGGTGACATAGCCGCGCCCGTGCAGGAAGGCCAGAGACTTGCTTGCCGCTTTCAGATTAATGGTGGCCCTGGGAGATGCTCCATTCTGGATGTAGGGCTTAAGCTCGAGGTTGTAAGCCTGAGGGTCACGGGTCGCATACACCAGAGATACAATATAGCTTTTGATCTTATCATCCATATAGATGGTATTAATGACACGGCGCGATCGCATGATGTCATCCACATGCACCACCGGATTTACCTTGGCAGGAGGTTCAGTCGTGTCCACCATGTCGAGTATAATGCGTTCCTCTGAGACCGAGGGATAGGTGATGACCACCTTCAACATGAAGCGATCTACCTGTGCCTCCGGAAGAGGGTAGGTGCCTTCCTGCTCAATAGGGTTCTGTGTGGCCATTACCAGAAAAGGATCTGGCAGAACGAGGGTTTTTTCTCCGATGGTTACCTGACGTTCCTGCATGGCTTCAAGAAGCGCGCTTTGCACTTTAGCCGGCGCCCGGTTAATTTCGTCCGCAAGTATCAAATTCGCAAATACCGGGCCTTTTTTTACAACGAAGGAAACGTCTCGAGGGTTGTAGATCTCTGTCCCGATGACATCGGCGGGAAGCATGTCCGGCGTGAACTGAATTCTCCTGAAGCCGGTCTGGATGGCATCGGCCAGTGTCTTCAGGGCCAGTGTTTTTGCAAGACCGGGAACCCCTTCAAGGAGTATATGACCGTTGGAGAGAATCCCCACAAGGAGCCGCTCAACAAGATATTTCTGTCCTACTATTACGCGGCTGATTTCCTGCTCCAGTGGTCTTACCCAATGCGATGCCTGCTGTACCGCGTCATTGATAGTCTGAATGTTGGTAAATTGTCCTCCCGAATGCGTGATGGTGCTATCGATGCTGTTTCCATTCAGGGATGTCTGATCATTTTCTGCTTTGTCATAGTTTATGTTTTCTGGTGTTTGAGTGTCCATGATCCTTCCTTTCTTTTAATCGTGTCAAATCGAGTTCCCATCATGTTTGAGCCTAAGATAGCACTCCATTCTTACAGTAACCTTTCCTATACATTACAAGTCTGTAATGAATCCGGGAAAGAGTGATGGTCGAGGGAGGTGTGGGACAGGAGGCTGGAAACTGGAAACTGGTTTCAAGGGGATGGGATGACGCTTTGTAATGAACTATCCCGCCGTGGACGACGGGACATCTGAAGGAGTATTATTTTTTTTCCACCCGCAGAGTGGATATGTCTATCTCGTTTTTGGCTTTTATTTTGTGATAGTACCACTTTCCGTTTTTCATGGAGTACCACAGGGACCAGTTGTAGCTGAACTTCAGTACTTTTTCCCTTCCGTCAGAACCGGTCACATAGAATATATACCCTTCTTCCGGTGTAACCTTTATACGCTTTCCTCCGGGACTGTATATGATTCCATTAAAAGTGTTGTTCCATTCATCGGGATCAAGCCCGATATCAGTATACACACATAGTCACTCCAGCTCCTGGGATATTTGCCGTTTTCATCGTAGAACTTTTGGATCAGAGTTATCATTGAACCGCTTATCTCTTCGAAGGTAGATCCCAGACTGGTGAGAGGTTCCTCCGCCACTTCTCCCGGCCAGTAATGCAGCGAACAACCTACTGTCGGATAATCGTGATTTTTGTCCGCCGGGATGAGTATATATTCTCCACCGTACGGGCACTTTGGCTGAGAGTTCATGTATCCTGTGTCGGCAAGTTGCGAAAGGCTTGTAAGAAGTATGTCGGGGTTTTCGTTGCAGTAGAGGGTGATCATTTTATCCGTGACCCCCCGTTCCGCTAAGCACGCGGTTGAATGGGCCTGTTCGATATATTTCATATACCGTGGGACCGCTATGGAGGCGAGGACTCCCATTATAGCTATGACAATCAACACCTCCACAAGAGTGAAACCCCTGGATGCGGATTGTGTTTTCATTGCTTTACCTCCGGGCAGGGTGAGAGCATGCTTGTGCTGATCTCGCTGAAACCGTGAAGTCCCGGATTGGGACAGCGTACCACTGTATCTTCCCCAACCTTGGCGATTACATACGGTTTTCCGCTCGCGGGGCATACAATATCATTGCCCGGCAGTTTGCCGTCCTGCAACAGTCTTGATATATGCCACAGATTGTTGATGCACTGATCGGTTTGCTCGTTTGTTTCATATGTGCCACGTCTTATGGGCTGGTCTTCTTTAAACGCGGCGAACAGTTTCGGCATCTGGAAGGCGATTATCGCAACACAGACCAGCAGGATGATACACTGTGTGATCACCTTCTTTCTGCTTTTCGCGGGCCGTGGCGCTTTTTGCGTCTCCTCCGCGGGCTCCGTGATATTTTCCTCCGCGAGTTCTATTATACACTGACTGCAATAAAGCTGATCGCTGTCAACGATCTTGCCACATTTTTTGCAATGCCCTGTGGGGCCTGCCTCTTTGTCCATTATTACCCCCTCCTTTCAAGCATTCTTTTGACCCTCAATAACAGCAGGTCCTTTTTTATCGGCTTTTTTATGTAGTCCATCGCGCCCAGTTTTAACCCTCTTTCCTCGTCTTCAGGGTTTATCATGGATGTCAAGAATATCACGGGCGTCTTGATGCCCTTCTGGTTTACCATTTCGAGCAGCTTGAATCCGTCTAAATTGGGCATGTTTACATCGGAAAGTATCAGGTCAAAATCATATTTTCCCAGATGAAGCAGAGCGTCTATACCGTCCTCGGATGCTGTCACGCTGTAGCCGTCCTTTTCCAGGAAACGTACCAGAAGCTTTCGCGTGCCTTCGTCGTCCTCGACAATGAGGATGGAAGCCTGCTCTGTTGCCTTAGTATCGGCTGGAATGATTTCCTGAATCATCTCACTGGACGCAGGCATTTCCGCGCCTGTCAGTTCCTCTGCCAGGGCCTTCTCGAAGATATCTTTCGGAGTAAAAATTAAATTCTTTACCTTCAGTATGGCATGTGTGCTCATCAGATAATCACCCCGGTTCTTTGAGAATGTTCTTATCTCTGAAATGGGTGCTTCGGCGCGAACCATCTCCGCGATTTCCGGATCGAACTCAAGTATTTCATAGATTCCTTCCCGCCCTGAATAGCCGGTATTATTACATTCCGGACAACCCACGGGGTGTGCTACTTCCGATGGAATATCGTTTGTAAATGGCGCGAACATGGCCCTCTCTTCCGGTGAAATCGGCGCTATCTTCTTGCAGTGTGGACAGAGCTTTTTTACCAGTTTTTGTGCCACTACGGCGAGTATTGTATCTGCCATCGTCCCCCTGTCGATACCCAGCCTTTCAAGGCGGAAAATCGCGGTGGTGGCGTTTGATGTATGCAGGGTGGTGATGGTCAAATGGCCTGTGCTCGCGAAATCTATAGCCACCTTTGCGGAAAAATTGTCTCTGACCTCGCCCATGAACAGGACGTCGGGATCCTGTCTGACTGCTGCCTTAAGAAGCGCCTCGAATGTGACGCCGGCCTTTTCATTCACCTGCTGCTGATTGACAAAGGGCATGCGGTATTCCACAGGATCTTCAACCGACATCACGCTGCGTCTCTCATGATCCACATTATGAAGAAGGCTGTAAATAGTTGTGGTTTTACCTGATCCGGTAGTCCCCACAATCAGTATTATGCCGCTGGAACTGTTGGCGACCCGGATCATGGCATCGGTCTGTTTGCCTGACATACCGAGTTCTTCCAGTTTTTTCGGTTCGGTGTACGGCTCAAGCAGTCGCATGACGAGGCTTTCGCCGTTAGGCGTGGACGTGGTTGACAGCCTGAGATTGAATGTCCTGTTGTTCAGGGTCGACACAAAGCCCCCGTCCTGCGGTTTTTTCTTTTCCGCTATGTCCAGTCCCCCTAATGCCTTCAGTCGGGATATAACCATAATCCCTGTGGCTTTCTTCAGTGTAAATGCATTTCTGAGGTCGCCGTCAATGCGGAACCTGACTATGGTATCTTTTTCCTTGGGTTCTATATGTATGTCGCTTGCCCTTTCAACCACGGCAGTGTCAAGAATACTGTTGGTGATGTGCACAACCGGGCGTTCCCTGATTTCAGTCTTCAGTAATTCCGAGGAAGCCGACGCTTTTGATATCTGCCTGGCGGTGTCGGCCCTTGATCTCGGAGGTGCATCGCTGAACAGAACATCAATATTGCGTGGTTCGGTTATCGTAAGGCCGGATGTATGATCAAGACCGGAGAATTTCATAAGTGTATCCATGAGATTCCAGTCAAAAGGGTTGCTTATTATGAAGGTCTTTTCGCCGGAGGGGCTGTTTGTTACCACCACATGATTTGACCTGCAGAATGCTGCCGGCAGTGCGCCAAGCCGGATATCATCGGGATTGATATGAGTAACGTATGGCAATTTCAGAAACCGGGCTATATACTGAGCCATAGCGTCTTCGCCGATTCCCATATCCGCCGATATTGTGTAGATATCAGGTGGAATCGTGTTCGAGAAAAGGTATCTTTTCTCAGAAGCCATGCCCAGTTTGTCAAACACAAATTCCTTGAACTGGATGAAATCAGACGGCTGTACCTTTTCGTGCCATGCTCCCTCATCCACTTGCAGTTTATTCCACTGTGCGTTTGTCTGAAGATGTATTGCGATCTTCTCTGCCAGGATATTTTTTCTGATGGGTTTGACAAGATAATCGGCTGCGCCCACGGAAAATGCCCTGGCCTTGTCCCGTTCTTCTCCCATAGCGGTGACAAATATTACAGGAATATACGTGGTTTCATCGTTTTTCTGCAGCCGGGAACATACCTCGTACCCGTCCATCTCCGGCATCATTATGTCTAAGAGAAGGAGATCTGGCTTTGTGTCGTTTATGATTTTCAATCCTTCGTGACCGCTTTCGGCGGTGATCACCCTGTAACTTTCCTCAAGGAACCGTTCAACCAGCTTCAGGTTGTCCCTGTTGTCGTCAATATACAGGATCAGTGGCTTGGTGTCAGTCATATACTACCTCGACGCGATCAAGATAACGGGAGAGGGTTTCCATCTGTGTGTGGATCTCCGCGGCGTTTTTCTCTTTGGCGGCCTGTTCAATATGCATGCCGATATCGGTGATCTCGTCAAATCCGTATCCGCCGCCGGCTCCTTTCATAGAGTGGCCCAACCTCTGTATGGTCTCGTAGTCGTCCGATGCGAGCAGGCTTTCGATTTCCACGATGTCCTTGCGTCTGTTTTCGAGAAAGCCAGGTATCAGATCTTCGAGATCAATATCCGCGTGTACAACTATCTTTTTGTCTTCTGTCATGTTGTATCTCCTAAAATTACAAAGGTAAGTTCTTTCCCCATTTAGTTGGAGAGAAAGGGTCCAATCCCGACTCGTCGGGACAGGGTCCAAGGATTCAAGGGTTGTCTTTCTTCCTTTCACTCGACTCCTCGAATCCTTGATCCCTTGAACCCTTTCAGTCCGCCTTTTACCGCTGTATTTCCACGCGGTTTCGTCCCCCCTGTTTCGCCCTGTACAGGACCCTGTCCGCCTCGATTACGAGCGTATCAGGTGTTATCTTGCCGCTTCTTGGCATGGTTGAAGCAACGCCCAGACTTATGGTAACTTTCCTAGTTGGCGGGTTGCCGTTGTGTTCAATTCCAAGAGACCGGACATTCGAACGCATCGACTCCGCTATACCGGCAGACCCTGTTAGATCTGTGTCGGGCAGTACTGCGATGAACTCTTCTCCACCATATCGGGCGACGAAATCTCCCGGCCTTTTTAGAGTGTGTTTTAAGGCCGTCGCGACCTGTCTGAGACAGCTATCTCCCTCCTTATGTCCGTAGGTGTCATTATAGCCCTTGAAAAAGTCGATGTCTATCATGATCAGGGACAGGTCTCTCAAATAACGTTCTGCGCGTTTCCACTCTTGATCAAAGTGTTCTTCAAAATAGCGGCGGTTGGCGATGTCCGTCAACTCGTCCATATAGGACAGGTACTCCAGTCTTTGATTCGCCCTGTCGAGCTTTTGTGTCATTTCCAGCAGTTCACGCTCGCGTGCCTTGCGTTTGTCCGTTTCATGCTTCAGTTTCAGTACGGAGCGTATCCTCGTGAGAAACTCTATCTTTTTTATCGGCTTTGTCACATAGTCCACTGCCCCCGCGTCAAAAGCGGATTTCAGGTCGATT
>JAGGXJ010000002.1 GCA_021163105.1 Syntrophobacterales bacterium | reverse complement strand
GCTTTGGAGGGACGCCTTCGGGGATACGATTTCGGGGGTATGATCACCCTGGCGGAGCGCGAAGGCCAAGTGGTCTACTCAAAAGGCAACGATCACGTCATCGACGCCGTCCGCTGCGCTATGCTGTCACGGGAACAGGCCAACCTCGACATGGTGTGTGAGGAAACGGTTTCTATCAAACCGGTGCTTACAGATCCGGTATTTATCTGATGAAGGTCTGGAGCCTATAACCGACTCCGTCGATATCGAGGATGGCATAGCCCACGTGGGCATCGGGCAAATTGATGTGCGGTCATCCGGCGGTACCAGCGGGGCGCTTTGACACCTCTTCTGAGGTCGATACTGTCTTCCTGAACATGACTGATCAGATTGAAACCTAAGTCTTCCCGATCGGGATTTTGTAAAAAATAACTTATTGATTTAATTGATCAAAAAATTTTTAGTGTAGTGACGACCAATTTGGCCACTAAAACTGCTTCAAAATATAGCTTTAGAAGTACAAAAACCACTCAAAATCTACAAAAAGTGTAGGAAATGCCATTTTTTCACCATTTTTGATGGTCGAATGAGACTCTTAAGAAGCTTGTTAGTCTCAATTGTTACTATACTAAAAAAATAAAGTTAAATAATATCAAGTAGTTAAAAATGTGCCAATGTTGATCTGGAAGATTCCGGTGAAAGCCTCGGCGGCCCAAGAGATATCCGGCTCGGCCTTATCAACACACGCGTTATTCACGACGTCAAAGCCTGCCTGAAGGCGCTTTTCCGCTTCCTCGAAAGTGCTCACCGCGAATGGATTCCATACCATGCAGGTCTGTGCTCCCATGTGCACGCTGATGGTGAAGTCGGTCCTTGTCCGAGTTCCAACGAGCTCCACGAAGGGCTCCTTGCCCGGGCTGACATGGGAAACGAAGATGCGTGGTCCGGTAGGTTCCGCATTTTTCTCGACGGTTTTCACCAAGTCGGCGTACTGGGAAAGCGTGCTCCAGATCTTTCCTCCACCCCCGGCGATAGGTCTTTGCATCATTTTCGATCCGGGAAGAAGATTGCCGCCGAGGCCGTAGACGAACGCCGGACCAACCCGGTACCCTTGGCGGTGATGCAGAATGTGAAGGTTTTCGACAGCGGCCTCGCCCCGGAAAAGTCTCTCGACGACGTCCCTATCCTCATGATTTCCCCATACAGCGTAGACGGGTACCTGGAACGATTCCTTCCCGTTGAGGAACGACTGGAATTCGCCGAGAAGACGGTATTTCATAGCCGCTTTCATCATGTCCGCACGGGAAAGGGCGAGGATTCGTTCTTTGTCAGTTTGCTGCAGATCGGAATGGACGACATGCATCCGAATCTCCCGGTACGAGAGTCGCTCAAGACTCCCGTCATCACAAAAGCCGAAGTCCCCGGCGTGGATCACCACATCGGCTCGAACATGACCGGCCAGCTCGTTAATGATTTCGAGCTTACCGTGGGTATCGCTGATCAACAGAAATCTCATGCCTATACTTATCAAGCACCGTTCAGGGTGTCCCACCGTAAGCGGATTGAACGGCCTGTTCGAGCAAGGCGACTTCCTTATCAGACAGGAAATCGAAGTGGCTCGCGCGTTTCCGTGCTGAAAGCCGACCGTTGTTTTGGAGGCAGAAACGGATGAAGAGATCAATCTGCCGGTCCGGCATGTCCACAATTTCTTGTATGGCTTGTTTGGTTTTGCCGTAGTTGGCCAGGAATGCCAGTTCGCTGTCGAGCTCCGTATCGATGGTCTGATCGATAAACCGAAAAAGTGCCTCCGCCTGGGGCGTCATATCGATAAAGCGATACCAGGTAGCCGTTTCATTATGAACGGTCATATGGCCATTTTCATCGAGGGAGTATTCCACCAAGGGCATGATCTGCCGGGAGAACGCTTCCAGGGAGGCGTCATAGTCGGCGGCATTTTTCAGCATGGCCGCCGAGATGGGGAACATGACACTATCTGGAGTGAATCCTCGTCGGGCGAGAATGTTGTGAATCAGGAAGCGGTGGATACGACCATTGCCGTCCTCGAACGGGTGCAGGAAAACGAATCCATAGGCAATGATGGCGGCCTGAATCACCGCGGACACGCCTCCGGCGTTCATGCGCTCGTGGGCTGCTATAAGGCCGTCCATAAGGTCGGCAAGGTCTTCAGGCTTCGGACATACGAAATGGATTCGCTCCTTTTGCCAAGCTACAGTCTCGCCGACATAATTCTGACTCGACCGGTAATCGGAATCGCGGAATCGTGCATCGACAATCCGGTTTTGAACCTCAATTAATCGCTCTTTTCGGCAGAAGTCTTCTTGTTCAGCCGTTTGAAGCAAGGCCACGAAACGCTCGGTCCTGGTCGAAGTGGGCTTGATATGTTCGATCTCAAAGGACGATTTCGTCTCCTTGGTGTAAAGGTACCCGAGCGCCCGCTTCAGTAATTCCGCAGAATAACCGGCCACCACTTGCCGGCACCGTCCGGGAAGGTCGGCGGTTTCGAAATCGCGAAGCGTGTCAATGCGTAGAACCGTCGGGCAGAATCGACTGTTGCCCAGCAAGTTGTCGTTAATCCGTTGCCGCCGAACCTGGCGGACCGGTGTGACCGTATAGTATTCATCCGGTTCGAGCAGGTCGATGTAGTTGCCTCGCTTCAGGTCCTCCAGCGGGAGCGTCTTGCCGGTTAGGAATTCGTAAAGGAACCACAAGCGCCTGGCATACTTGCCAGTCGGTTTGGAACGGACATGGATAAGGAGATCTTCCTCCGCAATCTTCTGAAACAAGATGCTGAGGATTGCCAGATTAGTCCCGTCATACTTGAGCGCGAATTCGAGATGGTCGCCGAGTGTGTCCCCGGGCCAATACTTGGACTGGTAGACCTCCTCGATAACACCTTTGTTCGAATTTACCCGATGGATGCCGCTGGCTGTCACCAGGGACTTGTGCCAGTTCGGGGTGACATCGAGATCATACCGCTCGATAAGCGCCGCATATCCTGCAGGTCTGTGTATCGATTTATCCTGTTCATTTCCAGCCACGGCTTCCTCCAGAAAAACGATTACGAAACAAGAATTATCTTTATATTTTAGCATAAGTCAAGAAAAATAATTACAAGCTCGCAAACCTAAAAGCACTCGCCTCAACAAGAAAAACAGTTACGGTCCTAGAAAATTGGTTACAAACCGGCTTGCAGGAAGATTTTTCGTTACACGATGCGCCCAAGGTTAACCCGAGGGTTCTGGCGTTTTTTGGCCCAGCTTCCGCCCACCGACGTTCTTCCCCCGCCTCCGGTAGCGATAAACCCGCAGAGCGGGCTTTCCCCGCCACACGGCGCAAATGTCGCGCCCACGACGGCAAGAAACCGAGAGGACACTGGTGGAAGAGCGAACCGACCCACAACCTGGCAATTCGGCCTTCGTCAAGGAGATGATCCTCCAGCTTCTGGTCAAAGGCGACGCCGTCGGATTCAAACGCTACACTAAGGATGGCAAGGGACCTGGAGGAATTGCCGGCCGACAACCCCAAGGCCGGGAGCTTCGTCCGCGACAACTTAAAGGGAATCTTCTTCGCCAATCACAACCGCTCAGCGGCAAGAAATCCATCCTTCACTTGGCTTTGCGCAACAAGAATGGTACCCATCATCCCTTTCGACGGCCCTGCAAACTGGTTTCGGAGTGCGTTTTACCAAGGGGAGCTTGCGTGAAGCTGTATTCTTGATTTGATTCATTTTAACCGATAATTCATAAAGCAAATTGTTAATTTTTGTCCTTATTTTGTTTTTGGCTGAATACTTCAGGTAGTTTGGGTAATAACAATTCATAAATATCCTGTCTCTTTACCGGCCCATGCTCCTGGATGAGAGCAAGAATCATATCCTGATAATATTTTTTGTCAAAGCCTCTATCCCTGATATGCTGTGCTTTCATGCCTGTAGCAGAAGCAATCTTGGCCGCCATAAAGAGGTTGGGATAACGGCCTTCTATAAGCCTTTGTTTTTTAGGCGTGAATGCTCATCTTTGGTGATTCGAACCCGCTTTTGAACTTTGTCTATCAAAATAACCGACCATATATCCAAATCGGCATTTTCAATCAAAAGCCGTGAATATTTTTCATCAATGATTTCACCATAAATATGAACTTTAACTCTATCAGGATTTTTCAAATCGTAATCTGGAAGAGAAAAAAATGCTCCATTTGAAGCATGAACATTTTTTTTATTCCACCGCCTTGAGTATCTATCATATTCAACTGCACCATGGCTTCTGCAAGGAAAGGATTTCGATAGATTTCCTGTGGGGCATCCTGTCCTATAACTTGTTCAACACTTCCCGGCAGGAATGAGCCTGCATTTGTAAATATAAGGCCGGCTGGATTTTCAACAACATTAATACGTCCTCCAAGTTCATAATCCTGATGGGCAATACAATTGCGTATAACTTCCCTGATCACCCAGGGATCATACAGAGTAGTTTCTATTGGGAAAAGAGTACCACATGGCCTGGCAACAAAGGTTTCAGGGGTTTAGCTACTTGCCCATTCGGTATTTGATGTCATAGTTTATTATGAAGTCGAGTTCTTCTTCGGTAAAGCCGTGAAAAAAAAGGGGATGACCCTACATATTCAATCAACTCAGGTTTTCAGTTGGGAGCCTCGTTCCCTTACCATTTCCCATCCTCGCTGAACTGCATAACTGGCAGCGGCATTATGTCAAATTACTTAACTATTTAACGTCCCCTCGGCCGTTCCGGCAACAGGCCGATCAGCAACATAGGCAATATATTTCAAATGCTCGCCTACTGGCTGGGTATAGCCGAGATAATGAAATTGAGAATAAGATTGTTGAACAAATTTTCATCCTTATTTTTTCGAACTTGACGAAGGTGACTGGGTAAAGTTCTTTGATTTTGCCATGTACAGCTTGTTGTGAGACGGAAATTTTTTTAGGAGGTTTACGTCGAGCAAGAGAAACGAATTTTTCTATGGTGTTCATTCAACCTCCAGTGAACCTGAACTATAAAATCCATATTTGATAAAAGAATTGATAAACATTAGTGCTGATACTGGATTGCAAACATTTTATTTTGCATTTTATAGAAAATTCTGCTTAACTTATTATCATTATTTCAATTTTTTTCTTATCAGGTAAATTGCAATTTGTCGAGATTCATTACTGGCACATTGTTTTGCTGCAAACAGATTTTTTGGTCGAGTTGTTTTTACCAAAGGTAGCCAAAAATCAAAAAGACCTTTTTTTTCGGAAAGAAGGCCTTTTTTTATGAAATGGAAAAAATCTGTCCCCTTTTTTCTAAATGTTTTTAGGAAAGTATGGGCAGTCTCCCGTGTCTGCCTTGAAATGTTTATATTTTTTTAAACTGTTAAAAAGGAGATCCATCGTGAAAATGAAATCAAAAATAAACAGGTTGTTCTTTTTTTTATTTCTATCAATGTTCTTTTTTGCTCCGCTTGTGTCCTTTGCCGCTACCTTCGATAATGTAATCGCCCTTGGTGACAGCCTTTCCGATAATGGCAATTTATATACTGTAATCGGATATCCCCCAAGCCCTCCTTATTATAAAGGCAGATTTTCCAATGGTCCAGTGTGGGTTGAATACCTCGCTGACATTTATAATGCCAACCTTATTGATATAGCCTATGGTGGCGCAGAAACAGGGGAGAGCCCTTTCCCCCCTGGACTGATTGCTCAGGCAAACACTTTTTTGTCATACTACCCCCCTCCTTCCAATGCTCTGTTTACTGTTTGGGCAGGTGCAAATGATATCCTTAATGGAGGAACAAACGTTAGCGCTTATGCTTACAATATTGTTTCCTCTCTCAATATCCTTGCGGGATATGGTGCCCAGGACATGCTGGTGATGAATCTGCCTGACCTTGGAGCGATTCCGCTCTTGGATGGTAGCCCAGATGCTGAAGGAACAACCGCTCTTACCATGAGATTTAACTTAGCTCTTAAAGATGCATTAGATGTGTTTGAAAGTAATTACGCAGGAAATCTGTTCAGAGCAGATGTTTTTAGTTTTATGGCTGATGTTGCAAGTAATTTTGAGAATAGCACGGAAGCAAAGTTGAACAGCGATGGATCACAAAACGATGGATCATACCTTTTTTGGGACAGCTTACATCCAACTACCGAAGCCCATGAACTTCTCGCAGAATATTCAGCAGCATCCGTACCAATACCGGGAGCAGTATGGCTTTTTGGTTCCGGGATTGTTTGCCTTGTCAGCTTCAAAAGGAGAAAAAACGGAAGAATAAGCTAGAAACCTTTTGCTAATAAATGTAATTATCGTCATAAATTTTATAGTATGATAGAATTGCAACCGACATCAGGTTGATTTTCAGCAATCAAAATTGTAGCAATGATATCTTTTGACGGACAAGCTAATTGGTTTCGAAGTGCGTCCACCAAGGGGAGCCAAAAATCAAAAAGGCCTTTTCTTTGCAAGGTGCTGTAGGTTCCCCCAGTTCATAACTCCCATCCCCTCCGATCACCTCTGGATCCAGACGAACGGAAATTGGAGATCATTCCTTATTTCTTTTGGTAGTTTGTTCATTTTCTGATCCTCTTGACAATACCTTCGCAATTTTTATTTTGACTTGAGTTGCTATCCATATATTGTGATGCTCTCACCATCAAGACACAATATATTGTATGCAAAGTCATAGTTCAAAACCAAGTTTTCAATTTGGCGAAGGTATTGTCTTGAAATAGGCCTTTTCTTATGATACCTCGGACAAGCCGGAACCAAACAGGTTTGAAGATAAAAAAATTGATCACGAAAGCACGAAAACCTGAATGTTGTTTTATTTCGTGTTTTTGTGATTATGTTTCACAATTTTCTGCCAGAAAAAATACGAAAATAATTACTAAGGTACTATCAAGATATTTGATAGAGAAAAAAACTTGATGATTTGATCGCAGGAGGAATAAATGCTAGCTGAAATCAACCAAATCCTTCATTCACAGCCTGTCCTGACCCTTTTTCTGATTATCGGCTCAGGTTATCTGATTGGCCGCATACCTATTGGAAGTT